>DEIL01000302.1:3635-5578 GCA_002352445.1 Desulfobulbaceae bacterium UBA2775 | reverse complement strand
CAACACTCCTCCGAATCCCTTTCCTCCCGAATATTACAAGACTTTCATATAAACAGGCTCAAAGTGGGAGAAGCTAATGCCTATTGTTGAAGTCAAAGCAGTCAGTAAGATCTATCATCAGGGAAAGATCATTTTCAAGGCTCTTGATAATGTGTCATTATCCATTGGCAAAGGTGAGTTTACCGCCCTGGCGGGACCATCCGGTTCCGGAAAAACAACACTTCTCAACCTGATTGGCGGACTGGACCTGCCGGACAGCGGCAAGGTTATTCTTGAAGGTCATGATTACAGAAAAATGAGCGATGGCAAACGTGCTGATCTCAGGCTCGAAAGTATCGGTTTTGTATTCCAATCATACAACCTTATTCCTGTACTTACTGCTGCCGAAAATGTTGAATATATCCTGCGTCTCCAAAAAGTAAACAAACCGGAACGGCTGGAGAGGGTGCGTGCAATACTGGATGAGGTCGGGCTGCAGGGAAGACACAACAGCAGACCGGATGAACTTTCCGGAGGTCAGCAGCAGCGGGTGGCCGTTGCCCGGGCAATTGTCTCCAACCCGTCTGTTGTCCTGGCCGATGAGCCGACGGCAAATCTTGATTCAAAAACCGGAGAAAAACTGCTCGATTTGATGAAAAAAATGAATGAGGAACGACAGGTAACCTTTATTTTTGCAACCCACGATCGAATGGTAATGGATTTTGCGGAACGGATAATATCGCTGCATGACGGCAAGGTGGCTGACGATCAGAAAAAAAGATGAAAATATGGTCTGTTTTATCTCTTACTACCTATCTGCTGATACTGCACATACCGGCTTCAGCCCTTGATTATGAACTGACAGGCCATATTCGCGGGCAGGGCAGCCTTGCCTGGTATCCGGAGAATCATCTTCTTTCCCGGGCCGAGGGTCGACAAAATTTTTTTGACGCCGGAGTCGATTTCAGGCTCAATTCCAGCCTCTTTCTTTCAGACAGCATCAGTTTTGATTTTGCCTACGAAGCCGCAGCTGCAGGTGGACAGAGTAGAAAGGCAATGTCAAAGCTGTCTCAGGATAGTTCCCTTTCTCAATTTTTCAAAGTATCTGCACCATCGGATGATCAGCAGCTTTTTTCCCTTACGCACGTTTTCTCAGATAACAATGAATATATCGCCTATCATCGTATAGACCGCCTGCTTCTGTCACTGGACACCGATTATGGCACCATCAAAGCCGGCAGGCAGGCGTTGACCTGGGGGAATGGCCTGATATTCAATCCTTTAGACCTGATAAACCCCTTTGCCCCTGCTGACATCATTCGCGACTATAAGGTTGGAACCGATATGCTGCTCTATCAGGTTGGAGGAGATCTTATTTCCGATTTCCAGCTGGTCTATGTTCCAAGAAGGAATCCTGTAACTGACGAATTGGATGGTTCCCTGTCTACCCTTGGGGCCCAGCTGCGTATTTCCTATAACGAACTGGATCTCGACCTGCTTGCTGTTAAGAACTATGACGATCCTGTTGTTGGCATGGGGATGACGGGATATCTTGGTGATGCGGTTTTCCGCAGTGATTTCTCCCTGACCTTTCTCGAAGATGATGGTGGGAAAACACAATATCTCTCGGCTGTGGCCAATCTGGATTATTCATGGACATGGAAAGATAAAAACTGGTATGGTTTTTTCGAGCTGTACTATAATGGCCTCGGTGCAGACAACCCGATTGAGGCTCTACAGGATAAAGCGCTGGTCTCACGCCTTCTGCGGGGAGAATTATTTGTCACCGGCAAATGGTATCTCGATGGAATGCTCCACTATGAAGCACACCCGCTGATTAATTGCTTCACCTCTATTATCATTAATCTTAAAGACGGTTCATTCCTGCTGCAGCCCAGGTTGGCCTGGGATGCGGCTGAATCTGTCCAGATCCTGACCGGAGTCAATCTCCCCATTGGCGGGGC
>DEIL01000302.1:0-3551 GCA_002352445.1 Desulfobulbaceae bacterium UBA2775 | reverse complement strand
AGATACCAAAAAGCAGTGGTGATTTTCCAGGCAGGACTTCATGCAATTGCTCCCGGTGCTGCGATTAAGCGCTTTTGTCAACTCAATGGTGAAGTATTGACAGTTGATGGTCAGGACTACGATCTCAATCGATTTGACAAAATCTTTGTTTTAGGTGCAGGAAAAGCCGGCGCATCCATGGCAAAAGCGATTGAGGAGATCTTAGGTGAACGGATTTCAGCAGGTATTATCACTGTCAAATACGATCATCTTGAGGAACTGAAGAAAGTAAAAATTCAGGAAGCGGGTCATCCGGTTCCCGACCAGAATGGTCTTGATGGTGCACAGGCTATTTATCAGCTCGGTTCTTCGGCTGATGAAAACAGTCTGGTAATCTGCCTGATCTCAGGTGGAGGATCGGCCCTGATGGTGTTGCCGGCTGAAGGCATAACACTTGAGGACAAACAGACAACCACCAGGGTTCTCCTTTCCAGTGGAGCCACTATCCATGAAATAAATACGGTGAGAAAACATCTTTCTGCCATTAAAGGGGGAGGATTGGCACGAGCCGTCTATCCGGCAACCCTGATCACCCTGATCCTCTCCGATGTTGTCGGTGATGACCTTGACAGTATCGCCTCGGGCCCCTGTGTCCCTGATTCAGGCACCTTTTCCGATTGCAAAGTAATATTTGCAAAATACTCAATTGAGAATCAAATTCCATCCGGGGTACTGTCCCATATTGAGTCAGGCATAGCCGGCACTACCCCTGAAACACCGAAATCAGGACAGCCATTCTTTAAAAAAACGCAAAACGTTATAGTTGGCAATAATTTCAAAGCACTGTTGAAGGCCAAAGAAAAAGCCGATGAACTGGGATACAACACTCTGCTGCTTTCCTCCATGCTCGAAGGGGAAACCCGTGATGTTGCAGCCAACCATATAGCAATTGCAAGGGAGATTCAGCTCCATGGATACCCGCTGTCGCAACCTGCCTGTCTGCTCTCCGGTGGAGAGACAACAGTTCGGATACAGGGATCGGGAAAGGGTGGCAGAAACCAGGAGTTCGTCCTGGCTGCCGCCCTCAAATTGCCGGGTATGAAAGATATTGTTGTTTTAAGTGGTGGAACCGATGGAACAGACGGCCCCACAGATGCTGCGGGAGCATTTTCTGATGAAACAACTTTGCAGCGGGCACAGACAGCAGGCCTTGATCCGCAAAAATATCTCGATAACAATGATTCATATCATTTTTTTGACAAACTGGGTGATCTTTTTAAAACCGGTCCAACCAATACCAACGTAATGGACCTGCGGATCATCCTCATTGGTTCATAGCACAGGATGTTTTAGTGCCTTACTCCCCGGTAGAAAGACACCATTCATAGGCGTTCCTGAACATCTGCATCCAGGGAGATACCTGTAAGCCTTTCATCTCTTCAGGCAGATAATGAGCCTGCCATGGCAGGAAAACCCTTTCCGGATGAGGCATCAGGGCCAGATGTCTGCCGTCGGCAGAACAGAGACCGGCCAGCCCTTCAAGGGAACCATTAGGATTAAACGGATATTTCTCAGTCGATTCTCCATTGTCATCGACATAAACAAGTGGAGTCAACCCCTCTTTTTTAACCTTATTGAGAATCGTTTCATCCGGGAAGTGAAGCCGACCTTCACCATGATCCACATGGATACCAAAGACAAGCCCTTCCATCCCTTTTAGCATCATAGCTGTGCTGTTCTGCACCTTCACTGTGGTCCAGCGCGATTCAAAGCGACCAGAGCTATTTATGACAAATCGGGGCTGCCCTTCTGGTTCAAGCCCCGGCTCAGGCACCCAGCCCAGAAGGCCGAAGAGCTGACAACCGTTGCAGACTCCCAAGGTAAAAGTATCCGGTCGATTGTAAAAATCGTCAAACATTTTTTTAAGGCGGGAATTAAAAAGAATGGTAGCCGCCCACCCCTTTGCAGACTCAGGAACATCGGCGTAAGAAAAGCCACCCACTGCAGCAAGTCCCCTGAACTGCTCAAGACTGACAGCACCTGTAAGCAAGTCGTTCATACAGACATCCCAGGGTTCAAAACCAGCCGCATAAAAAGCGGAACTCATCTCGCGATCAGAGTTTGAACCCTCGTCTCGCAGAATGGCAACCCTGGGTTTATCAACCCGTGCTAAAAGTCCGGGAGGTGTCGGCTCCGGCGTAAAACTTAAATGATAGGAGGGCCCCCTGCGATCGTAGATACTTTCCTTTTCCTGTTCAACACAAGCGAGATCAGCCTGCAGTCGCTCAAGCTGATAACTTGTCTCTTCCCACCAACTCCTCAGAACCACCATCTTCTCGTCGAGAACCGGTTCATTGTTATAGCTGATTGAAATCTGTCGATCTTGAGTTGTCCTGCCAAGCTCCGTACAGTCCACTTTTACCCTGGCAAGAATCTCTTCAACTTCTTTTTCATTGTCATTGCTGCATTCAACAACAAGTCCAAGTTCCTCTGAAAAAAGTGTCTCAAAAACGGTACTTGATCCATTCAGATTCAGATCAAGGCCACAGTTCCCGCTAAAAGCCATCTCAAGCAAAGTCGTGATAAGTCCACCATCACTGCGATCATGACCGGCGGAGATCAACCCCCGTGCTATCAATTCCTGCACCACCTGAAAACTGTTCTTCAGGAGGAGGGCATCTTCTACATCGGGGCTCTTAGCCCCAATCTGCCCCAAGACCTGGGCTAAACTACTTCCTCCCAGTCGATTACGACCACCACCAAGATCAATAAAAAGCAGCCTGGAGCCGGGATATTTAATATCAGGAGTGATAACCTTTCTAATATCAGGCACTGCTGCATAGACCGAAATAACAAGCTCACGGGGCGATTTAACAGTTTCACCGCCGACCATGGTCGCCATGGAGAGACTGTCCTTGCCGCCATCCACCGCCATACCGACATCAATCATTATATCCCGCATCGCCCGGGCAGCATCGTAGATAGCCGCCCCCTCACCCGGCAGCTTTGGTGCCCACATCCAGTTGGCGGAGCATTTCACCTGGTGTGGATCCTCAATCTTTGCCCAGACCAGGTTGGTCAGTGCCTCACCCACCGCCATTCGTGCTCCAGCCGCAGGATCCACCAGCATTTTGATAGACTGTTCTCCAATAGCCGTGGCTATTCCTGTGTGGCCAAAATGGCTCTGGGCCACCACCGCAACATCACTCACGGTAAGCTGCAAAGGACCGCAGCATTGCTGCTGAGCAATCAGCCCGGTAACCGCTCTATCAACCTTATTGGTTAAAAACCTTTTGGAGCCGACGGACACAAGCCGCAGCACATCTTTCAGGGCAGAAGCCACTGTCAGATTGTCAGGGAGACGTACCTCCCTGTTCCCCGGGGGCATTCTCTTATCTTCAAAGGTTTTCCGGGGAATATCCCCAAGCAAAGCGCCAAGGTCTATATCCACGGGAGTTGAACCATCCCGGGAATCATGGAGAACAAACCTCAGATCGCCGGTCACCTCACCCAGGCGCTCACAGTTCACCTTTTCTCTTTCACAGATTGCCTGGAACTGTTCAATATTCTCC
>DEIL01000214.1 GCA_002352445.1 Desulfobulbaceae bacterium UBA2775 | reverse complement strand
CACAGAGGAGAGAAAAAGAAATGCTTTTTCTGTGCTCTCTGTGAACTCTGTGGTGAGATAATGTACCTTTTGGGTTGTGGGTGTAGCCCACTTTAGCTCTCCCTGGCTTCATCAAGCAGCTGTTTTTTGTATTTACCGATAAATGTATCAATGTCTTCCTGCCAGCTGACGAAGGTGGATATCCCCGCATCCAGGAGGACCTGGTTTGCAAGAATGGAGTTTGCCGGTCTGTGGGCAGGGGTGGGGTATTCAGCGGTGGTGCAGGGACTCATTTTATAGGGTACTTTCATACCGTCCAGAAAATAGCGCGCCGCTTCATACCAGGAAGAGTATCCTTCTGCAGTAGTGTGCATGATTCCGCGAAGATCCGATTGCACCAGTTTCTGTATCTGAAGAGCAAGAGTATAGGACCATGTCAGGGAGCCATACTGATCATCGACAACCTTTAACTCTCTGTCGGGGTCGCTGAGCGCAAGTTTGAGTATTGTTTTGAGAAAGTTTTTTCCGGTGGCGGAGTAGAGCCAGGCTGTTCGAAGGATAACGTGGTTTGGAGCATACTCAGCCACCACCTCTTCACCTGCCAGTTTACTTTTACCATATTCGGAAAGCGGATTTGGTGTGTCGGTTTCCACATATGGGTTGGGTACCTCTTTATAGCCGTCAAAAACATAGTCCGTCGAGATATGAATTAACCTGCTGTTCAGACGTTCTGCCGCCTGAGCCAGGTATTTGGGGCCTTCCGCATTGACCTGCCAGGCCAGTGCTGTTTCTTTCTCGCAATTATCAACTGCCGTATATGCGGCACAGTTTATTATTACATCAGGTTGGTTTTGATTGATAAAGTCATCAACACTTTTTTTACTGGTGATATCTATTTCCGGGATATCGCAGCCTACCACTTCATGGTCGGCAGAAAGGAGAGTGAGACAATCTGAGCCCAACTGACCGTTTATGCCGATAATCACAATTTTCATAAGTTTTTTCCTGCAGTTTGTTTTTCTTCGGCTACTATATCAGTAATATACTGGCCGTACTGATTTTTCAGCAAATCGGTTGCCAAATCTGCCAGCTGGTCAAGGGTGATATAGCCAAGCTGATAAGCAATCTCTTCGATACACGCAATTTTCAGGCCCTGTCGATCCTGAACTGCCTGGACATAACTTGACGCCTGCTGGAGAGACTCGTGTGTGCCTGTATCCAGCCAGCAAAACCCTCGGCCGAGGGGTTGAACCTTAAGCGAGCCTCGGCGGAGATATTCATTATTGATATCTGTTATCTCCAGTTCCCCTCTGGCAGATGGTTTTACCTGCCGGGCAATGGAGACAACATCATTGTCATAGAAGTAGAGGCCGGGAACCGCATATTTAGACCTCGGCACCTCCGGCTTTTCTTCGATACCTATTGCCCTGTTTTTTTCGTCAAACTCTACAACTCCGTAACGCTCAGGGTCTCTAACCAGGTAACCGAAGATCAATCCTCCTTCAGTCAATTGAGCACTCTCCAGTAAAATAGAGGAGAAGCTTGGCCCAAAAAAGATATTGTCTCCCAGGATAAGGCATACCGAGTCATCACCAATGAAGTCTTCTCCTATGATAAAGGCCTGTGCCAGTCCCTCCGGCCTGGGTTGCTCGGCATAACTCAGGGAGAGTCCAAGGTGGGAGCCATCCTTGAACAGTTCTCTGAACCCGGGCAAATCGCCGGGGGTCGAAATAATTAGAATATCCCTGATCCCGGCAAGCATAAGCACCGATAAAGGGTAATAGATCATCGGTTTGTCGTACACTGGAAGCATCTGTTTAGAGATGATCTTTGTCAATGGGTAGAGCCTGGTGCCGGAACCTCCGGCAAGTATGATTCCCTTCATATTTTCCTGGGTTGTTCTTGATGTGTAGCGTGTTTTTGGTTAAAATTGATCCAACTATTCAGATACGTGCAAAAAGCCTAAAAATATTTCGGGCTGTAACTGTTCAGCAGTGTTTCAAATTCGTTCATTTGGAGCTTCAAAGCATACGAGTGCTATTCGAGAAGGTCAAAATGGACGTAGTTGGAGTGCTGCTGAATAGTTACGAATTGATTCTTGAAAGTAGTGAATATAATCAAGTGCAATCAAAAGGGAAGGGAAAAATGGAATTGACTATACCTCCTTGTTTTAAACCATACGATATAAGAGGCAGGGTACCGGATGAGTTGAACGCTGAACTTGCAGCAAAGATTGGCCGGGCATTTGCCACCGTGTTTAAGCTGAAAAAGGTGGTTGTCGGGCGTGATATTCGATTGAGCAGTGAAGAAATTGTCAGCGCTCTCGCCGCAGGTCTTCAGGATACGGGAGTGGAGGTGCTTGATCTCGGTCTGTGTGGAACAGAGGAGATTTATCATGCAGCTTTCAGCATGGAAAAAAGTGGCGTTGATGGCGGTGTGATTGTCACTGCCAGCCATAATCCTGCAGACTATAACGGAATGAAATTTGTCATCCGGGGGGCTCGGCCGGTAACCGAAGACTCCGGTTTGAAAGAGATGGCTGAAATGATCGTATCTGATGCTCTTCCACCGAAGCAAGAGAAAGCCGGGAAGATAAAAAATATCAATAATAAGGAAAAATATATAGAGCACCTGTTGACCTATATTGATACGGAAAAGCTGAAGCCTCTTAAAATTGTGGTAAACAGTGGAAATGGATGTGCCGGAGCTGTTATTGACCTACTGGAACCTTACCTGCCCTTCACCTTTATTAAAATGCATCATCAGCCGGACGGTAACTTCCCCAATGGCGTGCCGAATCCGTTGCTTCTCGAAAACAGGGAGGAGACCGCCGAGATGGTTAAAAAATATGGTGCGGATATGGGCATTGGCTGGGATGGTGACTTTGACCGTTGTTTTTTCTGGGATGAAAAAGGCGAATTTATTGAGGGATACTATATTGTAGGGCTTCTGGCTGTTGAGATGCTGAAAAAAGCGGTCGGGGCAAAAATACTCTATGATCCCAGATTGATCTGGAATAGTGAGGAGCTGATTAGAGAAGCGGGGGGTGTGCCGGTAATGACCAGAACCGGCCATGCTTTTATCAAAGAGAGGATGCGTCAGGAGGATGCCGTCTACGGGGGAGAGATGTCCGCCCACCACTATTTTCGGGATTTTGGTTATTGTGATTCCGGTATGATTCCCTGGCTGTTGATTGCTGCACTTTTGAGCAAGTGCGGTGTCAATCTCTCGGAGCTGGTTGCCGACAGGGTTGCGGCGTTTCCGGTCTCCGGAGAGATCAACAATCGGGTTGATGATCCGGATGCGATAATTGCTGGAGTCGAAAGAGCGTATAGTGAAGGGAGTAGAGAGTATACAGATGGTGTATCCATAGCCTTTCCCGACTTTCGTTTTAATATCCGTAAATCAAATACGGAACCACTGCTGCGCCTCAATGTTGAAAGCAGGGGGGATGTGAAGCTGATGAGGGAAAAAACAGAGGATATACTGAGGTTGATAAGGAATAAGGTGTAAGGCATAGGGTTTAAGGTATAGGGTCTAGGGTCTTGTGGGCATAAGGTGCAAGGTGTAAGGCGTCGGCAGCTATTGTTTTCGGCGGAATTTTCAATGACAAGAGGATGGAAGTGAAAAAAATACAACCAGTGATACTTGCAGGTGGCACAGGATCCAGGCTGTGGCCGTTATCCCGGGAGCTCTATCCAAAACAACTGCTGAAGTTAACCGGTGATTCGTCATTGTTGCAGGCTACTCTGCAGCGTGTGGAGCAACTTCCAGGTGTGCTGCCGCCAATTATAGTCGTTGGTGAAGAACATAGATTTATTACCAGAACACAGATAGATGAACTGGATATGTTTGATGACTATTCCATCCTTCTTGAGCCTGTGGGAAGGAACACGGCACCTGCAATTTGTGCTGCCGCGGAATATTGTGGGGAACTGGATGAGGAGACAATTCTTCTTGTTTTGCCGGCTGATCACATTGTTCTACATCAGAATAAATTTACAGAAGCGGTTCTGCGGGCAGCCGTGCTTGCAGCTGATGGTTTTGTCGTTACCTTCGGTATCGAACCCACAAGTCCGGAAACAGGGTATGGATATATCGAGCGGGGTGAAGGAACCCGGGTGGCATCGTTTAAGGAAAAACCTGATCTCGAGCTGGCCCGCAAATATTTTGAAGATGAGAATTATTTCTGGAATAGCGGCATGTTTGCATTTTCCATAAAAACCTTTAGGGCCGAGATGCAGGAATTCGCCCCGGAAATGGTTTCCTGTATGGGTCAGGCGGTCGAGAAGGGTGAGATTGATGACCATTTTTTCAGGCTCGAAAAGTTGGCAATGTCGCGTTGCCCAGGCGACTCAATCGACTATGCCTTGATGGAAAAAACGACTAATGCTGCAGTAGTTGCAGTTGATCTGGGGTGGAGCGACATCGGTTCCTGGAGGGCGTTGTGGGAAGTTCTGGATAAGGATGCCAACGGCAATGTCATTCGAGGGGATGTGATACTGGAAGAGACCAGTAACTGTCTGGTGAGAGCGGAAGAGACGCTGGTTGTAACAGTTGGGATGGAAGATACGCTCGTGGTCGAGACCACCGATGCCGTGCTGGTTGCACCTTTGTCCAGGTCAGAGGATGTGAAGAGGGTCGTTACCCGTCTGAAAAAGGAGAAGCGAAAAGAGCTGAGTGTGCACCGGACCGTTTATCGACCCTGGGGAAGTTATACGGTACTGGAAGAACAACCACGGTTCCAGATTAAACGAATTACGGTAAACCCAGGGGCCAAATTATCTCTGCAGAAGCACCATCACCGCTATGAGCATTGGGTTGTTGTTACCGGTACGGCTCGGGTAATCAACGGTGACAATGAGATTCTTCTGTATGAAAATGAGTCTACATATATTCCCGCAGGAACTCAGCATAGGCTGGAAAATCCCGGTGTAATCTCCCTGGAGCTGATTGAAGTACAGATTGGCAGCTACCTGGGGGAAGATGATATTGTCCGGTTTGAAGATGTGTATGGGCGTCAGGAGAAAGATTGACCGGGAGGCCCTACTCTTCACCCTTGCCTTTCCCTTGCAGTTCAGCTTTTCTGCGCTGGAAGGCCTCAACATATTTGGTGAAGACCCGCCTGCCGTTCTTTGAGATCTTGAGAAAGACAACCCCGGATATAAATCGGCCATCATGCGGGGTCATATGGGTGATTTTTCCCTCAAGATCCACCAGATCATCCTCCAGCCCAACTGTTATGAGAAGTCTGGCGTTTATTTTGAGAGGGGAGTTCGTCTCCAGTTTAATGCCGTCAACACTTACATCTATAGTTCTTCCCATCGAATAGACGCCACCTTCATCGTTGTCATCCAGGACAGTGTAGTCGAGGAGGTGCAGTGCGTCATAGCGGATGAATTTTCTCTGTTCTCGTGTTTTCATAATTTTTCCTGTGTACTTACTCTATCGATGTACCGCATTCGGGGAAGAGTTGATGGATCGCTTCCCGCTCTGCTTTTACTATCCCCCGCTCGGTAATGAGACCGGTAACCAGTCGTGCCGGGGTTACATCGAAACTGTAGTTAGATGCCCTGGTTTTTCTGGTAGTTAATTCGACTGTTACAATCTTACCATTTTCATCTACCCCTGAGATAGTTTTAATTTCTTCCCCTGACCTTTGTTCTATCGGAATTTCTATGCCATTGTCAAGTGTCCAGTCGAAAGTTGATGACGGAAGTGCCACATAAAAGGGGATGTTGTTGTCATGAGCGGCAAGAGCTTTCAGGTATGTGCCTATCTTGTTCGCTACGTCACCGGTATGGGTTGTACGGTCGGTGCCGACAATAACAATATCGACCATGCCATGCTGCATCAGGTGGCCACCGGCGTTGTCGGTGATAAGGGTGTTGGCGATGTTTTCCTGTTGCAGTTCCCAGGTTGTGAGTTTAGCACCCTGGTTCCAGGGTCGGGTCTCGTCAACCCATACATGGATGTCTATCCCGGCGTCCCTCGCCGCATAGATTGGCGCTGTGGCACTGCCGTAATCAACAAACGCCAGCCATCCTGCATTGCAATGGGTGAGGATATTGACGGTGCCATTGTTCTTTTTTCTACTGATCTGTTTGATGATCTCAAGGCCGTGAAAGCCGAGTCTTTTGCAGAACTCTGCGTCTTCATCAGCAATAGTGCATGCGGTTGAAAAGGCAACAGCTCTTTTTTCTTCAGGATGATCTGCCTCTGCCATGGCTTTGAGCACTCTGTCGATGGCCCACTTGAGGTTTCTGGCCGTCGGTCTGCTGCGGTTGAGCCTGTCTCCGCTCTCTTTCATAAAATCAGCGAAATGATCATCAGGTGCCTGCAGGGATGCGAGATACATTCCGAATCCAGCCGTGGCACCAATAAGCCCGGCGCCGCGCACATGCATATCCTTAATGGCCACAATAGTCTGTTCGACACTGGCAAGCTGTTCTATTACAAACTCATGGGGGAGTTTGCGCTGATCGATAATACAGACAGTACTCTTGTTCTGGGGATCCGGCCAGATAGTCCTGTAGCGTTTTCCGTCGATATTCATAGTAGTTCAGCTATTGTTTGTGAAAAATAAAGCCTCAATGTCCGGCTGCACGGCCAACATACTCTCTTCATTTTAAAATGTAAACTTATGCAATGGGCAGACGGGGGAAAGGTTGAAAGTGGTGAACAAAAATGTAATTTAAAATATAAAAAATCACAAAAATGTAATATTAATTGTTGTACGGAGTGGCAATAACTTCATATAATCTACTGTAATCTTAACTGTTTTTTGTTTGTGAAGCGAGGTGGCACGTATATTGTAATAATTTGTTGATCAGAAAAACAATCAATGAGGAGATTACAATGAATAAGGCGGATACTGCATTTATCCTGGCCTCTGCCGGTCTAGTGTTATTGATGACGCCGGGACTTGCACTTTTTTACGGTGGAATGGTACGGAGGAAAAATGTTCTTGGTACCATAATGCAGAGTCTTTTTATGATATCACTTGTTTCCGTAGAGTGGGTCTATCTTGGTTATTCCATGTCTTTTGGTCCGGATGTGGGTGGGTTTGTCGGTGATCTGTCATGGTTTGGGCTGAGAGGTGTAACGAACACGCCGAGTACTGATTATGCCACGACTATTCCGCAAACGGTATTTATGATATATCAGTGTATGTTCGCAGTGATTACTCCGGCGCTTATTACCGGTGCTTTTGCTGAACGGGTGCGGTTTGTCCCGTTTCTTGTCTTTTCTCTGGCTTGGACAATTCTTGTGTATAATCCAGTCTGTCACTGGATCTGGGGTAAGGGCGGATGGCTTGCGGAGTTTGGGGTTATGGATTTTGCGGGTGGCCTTGTAGTTCATGCAACCTGCGGGGCCGCGGCTTTGGCAGGTGTGCTGGTAATAGGGGCAAGGAGAAGGTATGGCAAGGCAAGTTTTATGCCCCATAATCTGCCAATGACAATGCTTGGCACAGGGCTTCTCTGGTTCGGTTGGTTTGGTTTTAACGGCGGTTCGGCTCTTGCTGCCGATGAGGTTGCAGCAACAGCTTTTGTGGCAACGCATATGGGTGGAATGGCCGGTATGCTTATGTGGGTGGTTTTGGAATGGCTGACCCTGGGGAAAGCGACGACCCTTGGTGCCGCGTCGGGAGCTATCAGTGGCCTGGCTACCATTACCCCCACCGCCGGTTTTGTCGGCCCGAATGCAGCGATAGTTATCGGCTGTCTGGCGGGGGCGTGTTGTTTTCTGGCAGTTAATGCGAAGGCCAGGCTGAAGCTTGACGATTCCCTGGATGTGGTTGGTATTCACGGAGTGGGTGGGATTCTCGGTACTCTTTGCCTGGGTATCTTCGCCTCAAAAAAAGTGAATCCTGGCGGTGTGGATGGGCTTTTGGCTGGAAACCCAGTTCAGCTATATTATCAGGTTGTTGGAATTGCAGCAGTTGTTGTTTACGCTTTTGCGGTCAGCTGGGTTCTGTTTAAAGTTATTCACAGCGTTATGGGGATGCGTCTTTTTGAAGATGCTGAGGTTGAGGGGATGGATTCTGCCGAGCAT
The DNA here is from genome assembly GCA_002352445.1 of Desulfobulbaceae bacterium UBA2775. GTDB lineage: Bacteria > Desulfobacterota > Desulfobulbia > Desulfobulbales > Desulfocapsaceae > Desulfomarina. The sequence continues at coordinate 570 of DEIL01000214.1, read as the reverse complement.
TCCGAGACTGCGTATAACAATTAGTGTTGGTGGCATAATAATCATGTTATGAATGATGGCGTCGTAAAAAGTCTCCTGCACCGTCATTCTGGCGCAGGCGGGATTCCATAATGTGTGGAAATAACTGGATCGAAGTCTACGCTAATCTCCCGCCTTGCGGGAATGACGGACTAGCAAAGAATTTAAGTTATTACGAGATCATCAATCAGGGGATATTATGAAAAAAATAGAAGCGATCATAAAACCGTATAAACTGGATGATGTAAAAGATGCATTGAATGAGATCGGTATTACCGGCATGACTCTGTCCGAGGTAAAAGGGTATGGTCGTCAGAAGGGGCATATAGAAATATACAGGGGGGCTGAATATGTGATTGATTTTATCCCCAAGGTTAAAATCGAAATTGTCGTGGCGGCTGAGCAGGTGGATCAGGTGGTGGATAAGATAAGAAGTGCAGCAAATAGCGGCAAAATCGGCGATGGTAAGATATTTGTAATACCGGTTGAACGTGTTGTTCGGGTGCGTACCGGCGAGGAAGACAGGGACGCGGTGTAATGCATGATTTCAAA
>DEIL01000077.1:688-2626 GCA_002352445.1 Desulfobulbaceae bacterium UBA2775 | reverse complement strand
AACGGGTGGTGACTATACTCAGTCCTCACTTCTTCCTGGAAGCTTTATGCTGGCAGCAAATAACGCATTTATCGGTAACACAGAAGATGGAAATGCTTTCTCATCCAATGCTGGTCCTTTTAGTCCTGGAGGCTTAACCTGTGATAACACAACGGCACAGGCTGGTAATTACTGCATTAAACTTGATGAAGGAATAAGTATGCCGCTGAGTAATTATGGTATGAATCAGCGTCTGTTCAATATCTATGACGGACCTGCAAACCAGGCCTCAAATGCTTATCTCGACATTACAAAAACTCAGATCACTGATTGCTCACCATCCACTGCAAATGATAATAGCTGTGGTAATAGTGCTTGGATGTATGGAAGAGTGCTTGGTGTTCCAAGGGATGTTAAAGAAGTTATACAAGGGAACAAGGTATTGCGTGAGGTTCAAGATAGTTGCATATTACCTAACGCAGCAATAGCGTGGAAACAGCCAAACGGTTTTTATTATCCTCCTGCTTTCCATTCAGATAACTTGTTTTTTGACAACACTGAAATCAGACATTTTGTTATACAACCACTATTTAACCCTGGCACTTTTGATACGGATATCAATGCTGTTAAACAGAACTACTGTACATTTAATTCCGGAAGCTTTAATGGCTGGACCGCAATAGACCGTCAGACTATTTTAAACGACGATGATGGATCACTGACTGGAGTTGAAAAGACAATCTCGGTTAACGAAGATCCTTTCTTTACAGCTCCAATTGAACAGTTTGAATGCAGGTCAGATGCAACTGTTAAAACAAGCCCTTATGAATATGTTACGACAGTTGTATACCCCGGATGTGGTCAGGGTTGCGGAGCTGATTGGACTACAAACTGTACATCAGGTTGCTACGGTGTTCCTCTTATAAGACAATATCTTACAGGGACAGAAGCTAGCGATGCAGAAACTGAAATACGTATGCAGGGACCTGCTATATCCGGCCGTATCAACCTCACCTCTAATAATGGATTATATTATATAGACACAACGAGAAACAAGGTACAAGACAGCTTCCCCCTTAGAAATAAGTTTGTGGCCAATCAAACCTATTACACGTTTTTCGTTTTTGCAAAACCGGAGATTAAACAGACCTATCAATATTATGTAGGAATAGATCCTAGTATTGATGAAAATGACCCGCAGATTGTAAATGCGGTATCAGCCAATATTGCTACAATCAATGTTGGCTTTGATCAAATTCCTGGCTTTGCTACATGGGAATCTACTGGTTGGGATAGAAAATACGACAGTAGCACAGGTATTTTGACTGTTACTACTAATATGGAGAATTTTGAGTCAAATTTTGCTGAAGCTAAAGTAGATAGCTGTAGGCCTTCAAGCTTCTGTTCGCATGACGGTAACAAGTGCGGATGTTCCAAACAGTTAGAAATGGACGACCCAGATCTATATGCTGAGTGCAAAAGGATAGATATTTGTAGATGGTCAGGTAATGATCCTGACTGCCCGGTGTTTAAAGTTGGGGACAAACTAGTCCCACGCTGTCTTGGTTTTGGTATTACAATGCCCAGCAATTTTCTGGCAGACGACACTCCGCATCGTCCTACACCTACACCATTCCCAAGAGCTGGTTGGGATGTCGATTGGGATAAAGTAGGATCTGGCCTAGCTGGTGCAGAATGTTCTATTTTTCCTAAGCCTAATACTAACTTCGGTGACGGTTCAGATGGACCTGCTAATATGAGCATGAATGTGGTTAGAGGAACACCAGGTGACGATGTTCTCAGAGGCACAATGGGCCCAGATCTCATAATGGGCTTTGAAGGAAATGACACTATCATAGGACGCGGCGGAGATGATGTCCTCGAAGGCGGCCCGGGCGATGATACGATCGATGGCAATATGGGAGACGACACAATAGTCGGTGGAGAAGGTAACGACCT
>DEIL01000077.1:0-594 GCA_002352445.1 Desulfobulbaceae bacterium UBA2775 | reverse complement strand
GATGACTTTGTTAAAGGCGGAGCAGGTAATGACGACATTTCCGGTGGAGACGGCAATGATGTATTGATAGGCCAAAACGGTAATGATGAAATAGATGGCAACGCAGGGGATGACATGATCGAGGGTAAGCAGGGCGCCGATGACATCGACGGCGGTCCCGGAGACGATATGATCCTGGGCGGTTCAGGTGGGGATAACATAGATGGAGGCTCAGGTGAGGATATGATTGAAGGCGGCGGCGGACCTGATACCTGTTTAGAGGGCGAGTCTGTTTCAGCCTGTGAAAATGAATAGTTCAATTATTTAACTTGATAACATAACCCGGTATCCCTGACTTATAAGCGGGGATACCGGCATTCCAAATATCTAATTTCTCCATTTTTCAAACATAGCATGAAAGTCACAAGTAAATAGCAATTAAGCAAGTTGAAGAGTTTCGGCAACCCCTTTCAAAAACTCGGTTAAACTATTATAATGCTTTAATTCTACCTATGTTCTTCAACGTAGAATTTAGTAAATGAGTAAAATGGCTCATCATAAAGGGGGAATTCTTTAATGTCTTTGTTCAGAACCGTAATAGGTAAATCGGAATTA
>DEIL01000201.1:4695-6853 GCA_002352445.1 Desulfobulbaceae bacterium UBA2775 | reverse complement strand
ACCCGACTAGTCGGAAAACTTTCAGTCTCGCTGGATAAGTGCCATGGAAGTATATTCAATCATTTAATTTAAAACGATCTTTCTTGATTTCTTGTTTTTTATTACTGAAGTTCTGGAGTAAGGCACTAATAACCTATATTACCCTCAAACTCTCTTAGACGTTTATGGATTGAGCGAAGCTCGGTAATTGTAGTCCAGTTGGCTATAAAGATTGAAAATGATTCCCGAACCTTGCTGAAGGCATTGGATACTTGTACCAGCACGCCTAAAGTAATCAGGCCGGTAAAAAGTCCCGGCCCCATAATAAGGTAAGGTACAATAACCATCAGCTGCTCGAAGAAATTCACCCAGATATCAAAATAACCGTAGTGCAGGAACAACCTGTTATAATTGAACTTCAGACCAATAAACAATTCCACCAGGGTTTCGGTCTTGCCATAATTAATTTTATCATCCTCGGCATAAACAAGTTCTTTGCGAAAGGCAGCTTCAACTTTCTGGTTATTATATTCAAGTCCCGGCAGTTTGATGCCTACAAACCATGAAATAAGCAATCCTCCGAGAGAAACGACAAGAGCCACCCATACCAGGCTTCCCGGAATATCTTTAATAAAATCTATATCAACCCCTTTGCTCAACCCCCAAAGAATGGGGAGAAAGGCGAACAAAGTCATAATCGCCCTGATAACCTGCAGGCCAAGACTTTCAAAGATCCTGGCAAAACGATAAATATCCTCCTGTATACGCTGACTGGCACCTTCAACCTCCTCATCCACTTTCTGCCACTTGTCAACGTAAGAGAATGTCATGGCCTCCCGCCATTTAAAGGCATAAATCCTCGTAAAATATGAGGTCACGGTTGCAATAAGCACATAGGGAAAAGCAATCCTGGCAAATTTTTCCATCTCCAGCCATAGTTCACTCACCTCATGCTCAGTTGCCTTTTGCAGAATATTATAAAAACCACCGTACCACTCATTGATCTTCACTGTCAGTTCTACCTGAATAAACAAGGCAAGCAGTAATATAACAGCACCGCCGTAAGCCCAGAAAAACCATGCCCTGCTTTTAAAAAATGCCTTAAACATATTTTATTTCGCCCTCTTTCCCGTCTCTGACTCTCTTTACGACGCCATCACTTTTCACTGTTCGCCTTCTTTCCACAACTCAAAAAGTTCTCTGATACCTTTTTTTGCAAGTTTAGTCATTGCCAGAAAGGCTTCATCACTAAACGGTTTACCTTCTGCTGTGGACTGAATTTCGATCCACCCGCCGTCCGCCGACATAACAAAATTTGCATCAGTCTCTGCGGAAGAATCCTCCATATAATCAAGATCAAGCAGAACTACACCGTCTTTTATCCCTGCAGAGATTGCGGCAACAGGTTTGATATCAACCATCTTTGCAAGTTTTCCCTCATCCACAAGCTTTCTCAGGGCCTCTCTTACAGCAAGCGCTGCCCCGGTGATGCTTGCCGTCCGGGTTCCACCATCCGCATTCAAAACATCGCAATCCACCCGCAGTGTCCTCTCTCCGATTGCCCGCAGATCAACCATCATCCGCAAACTTCTACCGATAAGCCGCTGGATTTCCATAGTCCTTCCGGATCTGCCATTGGTCTCCCGTCGATATCTGCTGTCTGTGGCGCAGGGCAGCATGCCGTACTCGGCTGTAATCCAACCCTGCCCACTGTCTTTTAAAAAAGGCGGAACCTTTTCTTCCACTGAAACACCACAAATCACATGGGTGTTCCCCATGCGAATAAGTACGGATGCATCCGCCTGGTACTGTATTCCTCTTTCAATTGAAACAGGCCGGAGACTTTCCGGGGCTCTGTTGTTAGTTCTCATACTCCTCCTTTTTTCCAATTACCCTTGAAACTCAACAAATATGGGAAACTACAAGTCGAATTTCAGCTGGGAAGAAGTGTTTCAGATGTCTTCCGACAGACAATCCACAGCGAAGCATGGGCGAGGACGTTTGGTAGAAAACATCTGAAACACGTGCTATTCTCACAATTCACAACAAAAAACGGCAGAGTAACTTAAATATGCCAAACAACGCAATAATTTTCTGAAAATTCAGATCAGTTATTACAGACTTTAACCGCCTGGTCCATGCTCCTCTCCGACTTAACCGCGCAGACGCCAGAGCCTAC
>DEIL01000201.1:587-4653 GCA_002352445.1 Desulfobulbaceae bacterium UBA2775 | reverse complement strand
AAAAACCCTTTGCCTGAAAAGATTACATTTGAACAGATACCCGGGAAAATTGCCTCCATAGTCGTTGCCAATGTATCCTCCCCCTGGGTCTTTCTACTGTCGGTCAACATACTGCTGCTCTTTATCGGTATGTTCATGGATATCATCTCGGCAACCCTCATTCTTACTCCTATTTTTTTACCTCTGCTCGACAGATTCGGTATCAATACCATGCATTTCGGCCTGCTGATGACCATCAACCTGGGCATCGGTTACTGCACCCCGCCACTGGGTGTCAGTCTCTATATCTCCGGGACGATAGCTAATAAGAATCTTGTCTATGTCTCCCGCGCGGTAATGCCTTTTATCCTGATCCAGATTGGCATTCTGCTCCTGCTCACCTTCTTTCCTGATATTGTCCTGCTGTTGCCCCGTCTGATATATGGCTAACACCCATGAAATACATTTCACAACAATGACACCGCTTCTCTGTTATGAAAGATATGTAACGGGAACCGGGATAAATATTGCCAAACGTCCTCGCAGGTTGTGGATCGGAGTCTCGCAAGCTCGCTTACCTGTTGTGGCAACATCTCTCCCGGCTCCCTTTGCCCTCGCAGAATGTATGACTTTCATATAAACGTAACTTGAAGGCGTCGTAAAGTCTCACATACCATGGAAAATTTATTTTTATGGCAATTATAGAATCTCTGTGCTCTCTGTGTCCTCTGTGGTAAGCTGTTGTTTTCAAATTACTTTACTGTCGAATTGGTGTTTTTGTTGCCTTGAAGGATCACAATGACCCGAAAAAATCCTGAGCTTGAACTCGCTGGCGAATTTCTCAACTCTACAAACTGCAATATCTTTCTGACCGGTAAAGCCGGTACCGGCAAGACAACTTTCCTGAAAAACCTGAAGAAAACAAGCCCAAAGCGTATGGTTGTAGCCGCACCCACCGGAGTTGCTGCAATAAATGCGGGAGGAGTTACCCTCCACTCATTTTTCCAGATGCCTTTTGGTCCATTTGTTCCAGGAAGTGAAGCATACAGTCAGATCAACCAGCGCCGCTTCAACAGAGAAAAAATTAATATCATGAAGAGTCTTGATCTTTTGATCATAGATGAAATAAGCATGGTTAGAGCGGATGTACTTGACGGAGTAGATACTGTACTGCGACGCTACCGGCGAAGTAATTTGCCCTTCGGAGGCGTACAACTGCTGATGATCGGTGATCTGCATCAACTTGCACCGGTAGTGAGAGATACGGAATGGAGCATCCTGCAGCAATATTATGATTCTGCCTACTTCTTCAGCAGCAACAGTCTCAGCAAAACCGAATTGCTGCCCATCGAACTCAAACATATCTACCGTCAGGCTGACAGCCGATTTATCGACCTCCTCAATTCCGTTAGGGATAACGTTCTTGAAAAACCTGATCTGGATGAACTGAATAAACGCTGTAATCCGAATTTCACAGCAGGTGACAAAGAGGGGTATATTACCCTCTGCACCCATAACCGCAAGGCTGATGCTATAAATATTTCCAAACTTGAGGTCATCAAAAGCAGGTCACACCGATTTGATGCCAAAATAGAGGGCGATTTTCCGGAACATACCTATCCAACCCCGGCCGCCCTTGAACTGAAGGCTGGCGCCCAGGCGATGTTCGTGCGCAACGACCCGTCTCCTGATAAACAGTATTTTAATGGTAAAATTGGTGAAATTACCCGGATCAAAAATAATGAAATATGGATTAAATGTCCAGATGATCCTAACCAGATCATTGTCGAACCAGCCGCCTGGGAAAATATCGAATACAAACTCGACCAGGAAAGTGGAGAGATAAAAGAGAACAAAATAGGCAAATTTGAGCAGTTTCCCCTCAAACTTGCCTGGGCCATTACCATTCATAAAAGCCAGGGCCTTACCTTTGACAAGGCGATCATCGACGCGCAATCGGCTTTTGCCCATGGTCAGATATATGTCGCTCTCAGCAGATGCAGAACTCTTGAAGGCATGGTGCTCATCTCACCCATTTCAGTTCGCAGCATGAAAACAGATCCCGCCGTTCTGCGCTTTACAAGGGAAGCGCTACTCAATCAGCCGGATCAGGAAATTCTGGAAGCTGCTAAAATCCGGTACCAGCAACAATTACTGTTGGAGTGTTTTGATTTTCAGCGACTGCGCTATCTCCTGGGAAGGTTAATTAGTGCAGTATCAACCGACACAAAGCTAGTTCATATTTCCGGAATTGTAGATATAAATGAACTGCAGCAAAATATTTTGAAACAAATTTGTACCATTGGTGAGAATTTTAAACGTCAGTTGCAGGCTCTTTTCAAAGAGGGAATCCTGCCCTCTAAAGATCGAGCTATCGTTGAGCGAATAGGCAAGGCATCAATCTATTTTCAAGAGAAACTGGTGTCGACCTTTTCAAATCCAGTTGAAAAAATGCAAATTGAAACGGACAATAAAGAAATTAGAAAAATAATCCGTAAGATACTCAAGCAACTGATTGAGGAAGGCACAGTAAAAATGGCTGCTGTTGCATGCTGTCAAACCGGATTTTCTCCGCCCGAATATCTGCGTCGTATCTCATCGGCTGAAATTGAATCCGTGAAAAAGAAAGAAAAAAGCAGCCCCATCATCTATTCCGAGTCAGACATTGCTCACCCTCAGCTCTTTAAAACTCTACGAGAGTGGCGAATGCAGAAGGCAACCGACGAGAATATTGCACCATTCCAGGTTCTGCACCAGAAAACACTTATCCAGATAATAGTTAACCTGCCGGACAATATTAGTGCTCTAAAGAAAATCAAAGGAATCGGAAAAAAATTATCAGAAAGATATGGTGAGGAATTAATTGCGATGGTTTCCGCCTATCGCCTGGAGCATAAGATTAAAGAGGTGATCCTGCCCTCCCCCAGTGAAGAGCAGCTGAAAGCCGCTGCTGATAAACAGCCCAATGTCAAAAATACAAAAGAGATTACTCTTGAACTCTTTGAAAAAGGATCCACAATAGCGGAGATTGCCAGGGAACGGTCCCTGGTCAATTCTACCATCGAAGGTCATTTAGCGTTTTTTATCTCAAAGGGGAAACTGAAAATAGAAAATGTAGTGGAGGACGAAAAGAGAGAAATAATCGAGCGGACAATTAATGGTATGGAGGAAGGATCTCTAAAAGAAATAAAACATGCTCTTGGTGGCGATTATTCCTACGGAGAAATACAGCTGGTTCAGGCTCATCTGAGGTTTTTAACAAAACAATCTTAATGGATGAACCCCTTCTGTCCTCTAAATACTTTATCTGCAGGCTGATACTCTGCTCTGTTCCTGCGGTACGATATAACACGGTCAATCAGCTGGTTGCATCTTCGTTCAAGCTTCTTCCGGCCCAAATATGCAATATGTCTCGACAGGGGAATCAACTCATGACTCTCATAGCGCCCCTTCAGATCAATGATAACAGGTTGAAATGACCCGTCATGCTGTGATCGCAGGACAATATTTTTGAGGTTCAGATCAAAAATAAATATATCCTCTAAGATCAAAAAATTACAGAATTTCCCTATGACCTTTTGAATATATTCGAAGTCACACTCGTCCTGACAGACGATAACATCCCAGAGAGTCTTTGAAATTTCCCCGTCCTCATCTCGAATACAGTCGCAGACTAGTCCTGTTCCCCTGTTAGTAGTAACAAGGCCGTAACAATGGCTGATACAGAACAGATCAACATGTTCACGCATCAGGATCTGGTAGCCTCTCAATTCCTTGATATTTGCCTGCAGTTCTTCTTTTTTCTTGCCAACTGGAATTTTTATAACGAGATCAGGGTTTGCCGGGTGCAGGTAACAGACTCTCACTTTACCGCTATTTATCAGACCATTGCTGTCAAGAGAGATCATATTGTTCAATCGGTCTCTTCTTCCCCATAATATCCACCGGAATAGCCGTATGAGGAAAAGACTTTCTTTTGGATATAACTGTTCTTCATGCCGTTAAAAACCACACCGATAATTTTCTCCGATCCTATCAGATCTACCATGGCTTTTATATGGGATTTATCCGATTTTCCGTACCCGAC
>DEIL01000201.1:0-477 GCA_002352445.1 Desulfobulbaceae bacterium UBA2775 | reverse complement strand
CCTGGACATACGGGAAGACGATAACAGTTCAGCAGGATTAACCGGTGAATCCCCACTGGACAGCAGAGAAAGCTTTTCAATAGAAGTTTTATGGATCAATTCAGAAATATCACAATCTTCTCTTAGATAGTTTGACAGGCCTCTCCGGCAAATCGATGCCAGGCCAAACAGCCGTGCCAGTGATGGACGCCGAAGATCACAATCAACCAAAAGCGCGTGTTGATCCAGGCCACGGGCAATGGTCACCGCAAGATTAGCTGACACAAAACTCTTTCCCTCCTGGGGTGCGCTGGAAGTGACCAGGATTGATTTTGGCCGCTGTCTTCCGTCCTGTGGGTAAAGAATACGGGATCGTAGAATACGAAAAGATTCTGCAGCTTCAGAGGAGGAATGTGTCACCTTAAGCAAGCGTTCATCCCAGGCTTCGGAAGAAGAGAGGGTTTGATGCTTGACAGTTTTTTTACGAACCGCTTCCGC
>DEIL01000227.1 GCA_002352445.1 Desulfobulbaceae bacterium UBA2775 | reverse complement strand
TCAATTCACTTGCGACGAACTATAAGTGTCATGGTTTGTTCGTAGGTGGCCCCTACTTTCATGGACAAGAAAGTAAATTGTCAATGGTATTGCTATCAGTATGACATCAAAAGGAAGTTGTACAATGAAAAGGAAGTTGTACAATGTATTCACCTGTTAAAGGAAACTAGGAGCTTGTCCGAGAATACATTTTGCCCCAACTCTTCGTTATTTTCGAAAAAATAATGCTCGCAGATAGCGTAGACTTCGATATCATGTATATGGCTGTGCTTATTTTTTTGTAAAACCTCGATTTTGAACAGATAGCGTAGACTTCGANNCTCCTAGTACGACTACTCCGACTCTGCCTCCATTTAAGTCTGAGAAACATTTTCGGGACGACGAATCCCCAGCTTCCGCATACGGCCGCGCAAGGTGCTGGGGTTGAGTCCAAGCATCAGGGCTGCTCCTGACTTCCCTTCAATAACCCAATTGGCACGCTTCAAATTATTCAAAATATGACTCGATTCGACCTCTTGCAGAGTCTTGTTATCACTGGCCTTACCCTGCTCAGAAGTGCTTTTTGTCTTGAGTAATTCCTTCAATCGTCTGTTTTCTTCCAACACCTCTTCCAGTTTTTCCTCAACCTCTTTAACCCTGGAGATGTCCAGCTCAACACAGGCCAGATAGTCTTTATTATTTATTGTGACTGGTTGTGCATCTCCTGAAAAAGAAGTTTTACCTGACCCTCCCTCCAGGATATTTGCAGTCGCTTTTTTTACAGCTACACTGCCCTCAGATGGGGTATCACCACCAGCACGCAGGCTCTGCAACTCCACTTTGCTATAACCATATAATTTTTCAACGCTTTTATTCCAGCGTATGCAATGTCCGTTTTCGTCATTGAGCCAGAATTGCCCGGGAAACGCTTCCAGGACAATATCTGAAAAAATCCGTTCTCCCCTCAGCCGTCGTTCCTTTTCTTTTACCTCACTGAGATCTTCAATGGCGCCATCGAAAAACATAACCTGCCCATGTTCATCTCTTGCGGTCTTGGCTGTGACGGCACCCCAAAACAACTGCCCACCTTTCTTCTTGAATTTAAAAACTCTTCGTCTGACCTCACCCCGAGACAACAACTCGTTAGTTAAGGTTTCCCTGTCACTGGCATCCCAGTAAATTCTATCAATTGGAACTTCAAGGAAACTTTTAAGATCACTATAGCCAAACATTTCTACCAGAGTGGGGTTGGCCAAAACAAAATCACCGGTAAAATATGGCGTACTGCGAAATATGCCAAGGGGAACGTTGAAAAAAATGAATTTTCTCAATTCATTTGAAACTACATTGGAAGGAGATGTCTTGTCGGATTGTTTACGATATTGTTGCCCCGTTGATTCCTGCTTATGATTTTGCATAGCGCCTTTTTTAAAAGTGTTTACAACAAGTCACTTGCCAATTAAGTCAGCTCCGAATGTTCCCTTTTTTGCAAAAAACTATATGGCCATAGAGTTTACTACATGTGATGGCATCGTAAAAAGTCCCATGCATTGTCATTCCCACGCAGGCGGGAATGACGGGACGGCAAAGAATTTGGGCTTTTACGAGTTCATCACATATGACTTTCATATAAATCGATGAGAGTACTGAGGCCACTGGAGTTACTGTCAAGATACAGATAATCCTTCTCTGCAATCATTGAAACATATCACTATTTCTTCCAGAAAGCCGGATAAAAAATAACCAGGGCCGAAAACATCTCAAGTCTTCCTACCAGCATGTTCCACGAGAGAAACCATTTGCCCGTATCGGAAAGAAACGCATAGTTCTCACTTGGACCGATATCGCCAAAGCCTGGCCCTATATTCATAAGGGTGGCAACTATAGAACTGGTTGCTGTAATATAGTCAAGATCATCAGTGAGTATCATGAAACAACCACCAAACAGCACAAGAAAAATATTGATAATAAAATAACAGATAGCAAGATCAACAATGGAGGCTTCAACAGGACGGCCATTGAGGCGGATCGTACTCACGGACATGGGTTGAAGGAAGATTCGTTTAATAGTGGCGTACATATATTTTATAATAACAACATAATGAACCACCTTTATGCCACTGGTTGTCGACCCTGCACATGCCCCGATAAAACAGACCACGATTAGAAACATTTGTGCAGATTGGGGCCATAGCTCATAGTCGGTTGTTGTAAATCCTGTAGTCGTAAGGATGGAAACCACCTGAAATGTCCCATAACGAAGGGAGTCCCAAAAGGTGGTGTGGGTTGTATTCGTCCATAGAATAAGACTGACAGACCCACAAAAAAAGATCAGGAAACACAGATACCAGCGGAACTCCGTGTTCACACGAACTTGCTGCCATTCTCCTTTAACCATCATATAAAACAGGACAAACGTAACGCCACCCAAAACCATAAAGAGTATGGTGACCCAGTCAAAATAGGCGCTGTTATAGTATCCAAGACTTGCATTTTTGGTAGAGTAACCCGAGGTGGAGACGGTTCCAAAAGCATGGCAGAGTGAGTCAAATAGTGACATATCACCCAGATAGAAAAGTATGGTCTGAAGAAGGTTGAGAGCCAGATAAATTCCCCAGAGCCAGACCATGGTATCTTTGTTTCTGGCCATGAACTTATCTTTTGTAATCACCTGCCCCGGACTCGACTCAGCCCGAAAAATCCTTACCCCGCCCATGCCATGGGGCAGAAAAATGAGGGTCAATGTTAAAAACCCCATGCCGCCAAGCAGATGTGTCTGACTTCTCCAGAAGAGCAGTCCGTGGGGCACGGCCTCAATATTTGTGAGAATTGTTGCACCAGTCGTCGTATAGCCGGACATCATCTCAAAAAAAGCATCTGTAAAGGAAGGGATGGCACCGTAGATTACAAATGGAAGTGCGGAAAAGGCGGAAATAATAACCCAGCCGAAAGTCGCAATAAAAAGACCATCTTTTATATCCAGCTGATGATTATTACGAAAAACCCGTTTCAGCGGCAGACCAATAGCTACGATAATGGCTGCCGCCACACCGATTGCCCCCAGGTCATCTTCTCTATAGAGAGCTGAACAGATAGCGGGGAGTACCATGGAACTGCCGGTTACCAGCAGGAGCGTACCCAGTACATTTGCTATTGTGCCAAAATTCATAATCAATACATGGTATCAGGCTGATAAGTACCTTAAGAAATCCGATCTATTCGGGTCAGGATGCAGAAATAATATCCTGCTGCATCAGCTCTATAACCTTTATCGGGTCTTTCGCCCTTGTTATTGGTCTACCGACAACCACATGGTTGGCCCCATTCTTTATTGCCATCCCCGCGGTGACAATACGTTTCTGGTCATCTCCGGAGTCGCCAATATTGGCTCCGGGTCGTATCCCGGGCGTTACGATAAGTAGTTTTTCTCCCAGCTCACTTCTCATCTTTTCAGCCTCAAGACCTGAGGAAACCACCCCGTCACACCCCAGCTCCAAAGCTCTTTTCGCCCGAAAGAAAACCAGGTCTTTTACTGATTGGGTCATCCCCATTGCCCGCATATCTTCTTCACCAAAACTGGTCAATACCGTTACCGCCAGCAGTTTCATATCGCCGCGGGCGCTAACTGCGGCCCGTATTATCGGATCGTTTCCATGTATGGTGGCAAACGAGACTCCCCTGTTGTTTACCTGTTCCACCGCCAGCTTGACCGTCTCCGGAATATCAAAAAACTTGAGATCGAGCATCACCCTGTGCCCGCGATCCACAATCCAGTCAACGGTTTCAAACCAGCTTGCCATAAAAAGCTGCAACCCCACCTTGTAAAAACCGACATGTGATTCACATTTTTTTACAACTTCTTTTGCCTGTTCAGGGTGTTCTACATCGAGAGCAATTATAATTCTTTCATTTAAAGGTGTTCTACTTCTACCCATCCGGCATCTCCATTATTTTGAGAAACATTACCTGTTATTCCCCTCTTCTGCAAGTTCGGCTAAAATCAGCTCACACTGCTTTGTGACAGAATCCACATCATAAAGCCGGGGGATCAGCTGTAAAATTGCAACAGCTTTTGCCTCTTTTTCCTGTACATAAGCTCCCACCTCAGGCTCCGCAAAAAGCTGTTTCCCTGTCCGGACAATTTCAGACCAGAAATCCTCCTCTGTCCTTTTTTGCCGGCATCCTTCCCGCACCTTCTCCACCCACCGTCCGAGCAGATTCGGTTTTTCCGGTGTTGCAGCCATTTTTACGCCAGACAGTGAAGTCGTATTCAAACGTTTTTCTAATGGCTCTGGGGTGATGACGGTTTTCTCTCGCTTTTTTGTCGTTTCAGCCAGATCATTCTTCTGTTCCACGACCATTCTTTCAAACGCCCCACCCGATCCTTCCGGAGAAACAACCTTATCATCGGCCACCTCAACATCCACACTCTGTGCAGGTGAGATCTCGGCCTCTTCAGCTATCTGCAGAGACGGCCTTGGTTCTTCGGCCAGGCGACCCGGCAAAGGATCATGAGGAAGGTTAAGAAAAACAGCCACTGATACAGCAACAGCAAGGCCCGAACCAACCAGGGCCATAGTTTTTCGCTGCATCAGATGAACTATCACTCCTTTTTTCAGAGGAAAGCCCTCCCGGGTCTTCAGGGAATACCACTGTTCATAACATTGCCGGCAATCAGCCAGGTGCGCCCAACCCTTGTCTTTTTCCCCGGCGGAACACTTTCCCTCCACCAGCAGTGCCATCTCTTCATCAGTCAGGCAGCTGCTGACATCACCCTTTTTCTCTGCCGCCAGAGCCATAAGGGCAGCCGCTTTGCGTTCTCTTTTCTTTTTAGTAATATTCAATTCTGCACTCAAGGTAAACTCGTAAAAACTGCGGTTATTTATAAGGACGGACAAATACTCAAAATGTGATCAGTCCTGAAGAAAAAGTAGCAGCTCCCGGTCAATCCCGATCCGCTCAAACTCCCGTCTTATCCGGGCCATGATACGGCGCATTCTGCCATGTGCCTGATACCGTGTCTGACCAAGCAGACGGCCTGCAGCAGCTATCCCCAGGTCATCCTGAAAACAGAGCTTTAAAAGCATCTTGTCCCTTGGGTCCAGCTGAATCTGCAACCCCTGAAATTTGTTTATACCATCTTCAGAAATCTCCTTTTCCTCCTTCCCTAGGATCATTTGAAAAAGATACTTCAGCATTTGTGCCTGCTCATCCTGTTCTTCCTGCTGTGACAGTTCTGAAACTGTTTCTCCATGATACATCTCGTCATAGGGTACCTCATATCCTCTTGCCGTACCACAATCTGGAATTCGTCCCAAAAGCGAATAGGCGGCGTCTTCAATCTCTTCCTTATCTACATTGCATTGTCGCTGGAAGACCACCTCCACAGCCTCACTCACCCTCAATCTCTCCAGACAAAGAGCGGCAAAGAGTTTGTTCCATATCCCGCCCAGGGTTTTCACCCAGAGCGGCGGCCGGACTCGGCCAAACCGGGTTCTGGCAAAATCCTCAAGGAGCCTTGCAGTAAGAACCCTGATAAATGAAGCAAGAGAAGCCTTACCGCTGTAAGCGCGCAGTCGCTGCCAATCATTGGCTTCAAGCCCATCCATAACTGCAAGAGCGGCCTCCTCGGCAAGACTGCCGTCACCAAAACGGCGGACTGCCGCCTTATTGATATGCTCCCACTGTTCTACTGTTTTTTTCTTCCAGTCAACCATTTTGTTCCATAAAAAAAGCCTTCCGCCGACACACTTTTCCGCAGTGTCCGTCATCTAAGGCAGGAAAGGCCAAAACCTGGAAGGTAAA
Organism: Desulfobulbaceae bacterium UBA2775; assembly: GCA_002352445.1. Lineage (GTDB taxonomy): Bacteria > Desulfobacterota > Desulfobulbia > Desulfobulbales > Desulfocapsaceae > Desulfomarina. The sequence goes on along the minus strand of DEIL01000227.1, from coordinate 14,937 downwards.
TTACCTTTCGGGTTGCGGAAGTCACCCGCCTTGGATATTTAAAATAAAATGAAAGGAGAGAGTATGCAACCAGCAAAAATTAAAAAACATTCGGCCATTTTTTTAGCCTCACTGCTGACCCTGAGCAGCTGTTCAAGCCCCCCAATCCCTTCCGAGAAAGAGGATAAAAGCGTTATATCAGATTCAACCATGGCAATAGAAGAAAGTATGGTTCAACCGGTTTCTATTGATAATTCCAACCCATCAAAGCCCAAATATGAGCCCCTGGTAAAGACCATGATGCTACAGGAAACCCAAGCTGCTTCCCAAACTACAGTATCCAGTATCAAAAGAGCGGGCCCGGTTGCCGCAGGATATGCTAACGATCAATCTATCTTCCCCCCTCCTTCACAGTCACAGTTCAATCGGGAATCATACAACCACACCCCGGAAAACAGTTTCATCACCACAGTCAATGATCCTCTTTCAACTTTTTCTATTGATGTTGATACCGCTTCCTACTCCAATATTCGCCGCTTCATTCAACGGGGACATCTTCCCCCCGTCGGTGCAGTTCGAATCGAAGAGATGATCAACTATTTTTCCTACAACTACCCCGAACCGCAATCAGCCCCTTTTACCATCTCAACTGAACTCGGCCCATGCCCATGGCAGCCGGAGAATAAACTTGTAAGAATCGGCATCAAGGCGAAGGAGCTGGACGAAAAACAGCTGCCACCTTCCAATCTGGTTTTTCTAATAGACATCTCAGGCTCGATGAACCACGAAAACAAGCTGCCGCTGTTAAAAAAATCTATACTGATGTTGACCGAAAAACTAAGCAAAAATGATAGATTGGCTATTGTAGTGTATGCAGGATCAGACAGAATTGTGTTAAGGCCCACCCCGGGCGATAACAAAGATCTGATTCGCGACGCCATTCAAAAACTGACCTCCAGCGGTTCCACCCATGCTTCAAGCGGCATACAAACCGCCTACGATCTGGCCCTGCAGAGTTTTATGCCGGGCGGGAATAATCGGATCATTCTCGCCTCCGATGGAGATTTCAATGTCGGTATTACCAGCAGAGGTGAACTTGAACAACTCATTTCTGAAAAAAAAGAATCAGGAATCTATCTTACAGTTCTCGGATTCGGCATGGGTAATTTCCAGGACGACACCATGGAAGTACTCGCCGATAAGGGCAATGGTAATTACGCCTATATCGATTCGTTGCTGGAGGCAAAAAAAGTCCTCATCAAAGAACGGGCAAGTACACTCTTTGCTCTGGCAAACGATGTCAAACTGCAGGTTGAATTCAACCCTGCCAAGGTTGGTGGTTACAGACTTCTTGGTTACGAAAATCGGGTTCTTGCCGATGAAGATTTTAATAATGATAAAAAAGATGCGGGTGAAATTGGTATAGGTCATACGGTTACAGCACTCTATGAGGTCATTCCCGCAGGGTCAAAATCGATTCCACCAATAGACCCCCTTAAATATCAAAAAGTCGAGCATAACAGCCTGACATCAGACGAAATACTAACGGTCAAGCTGCGATATAAACCCCTAAGGAGAGAAGAGTCGCTCCTGCTCAGCCATTCCCTTGCTGACAATCGTAACGCAATGGAAACAACAAGTTTGGATTTTCGCTTTGTATCAGCGGTTGCCGGCTATGGGCTCCTGCTTCGGCACTCGGAATATGGAGGCAAGGTCAATTATCCTGAACTGATCACTCTTGCCCGAACTGGTCGGGGTGCCGATCATGATGGATATCGTGCTGAATTTATAAGGCTTTTGGAAATGAGCGAAATAATCAGCCAATAATGTGAATTTCTTTCAATCCAATCTTTACAATTATTTGATACAACACTATTATTTAGGCCATATGGCGGGTATAAAAAATTTATCCTCAATTCATACTTTGCAAGGAGAAAAGCAATGACTGTCAAGATCTTCATCAAAAGAAAAGTTTCAGCAAATAATATTCTGGAACTTACGGTATTATTGAAAAAACTTCGCAGCCTCACTCTGAGCCAGTCAGGCTATATCTATGGGGAAACATTACGAAGAGTCGATTCGGACGACGAGTGTCTGGTGATCAGCACCTGGCGGTCTCTTGAAGACTGGAACGCATGGCTGCACAATGAGCAGAGAATACAAATCCAGGACGATATAGATTCACTTCTGGGTGAAAAAACAGACTATTCAGTATACGAAGTGTAATCATCAGGTGACTTACTGTGCCACTTTGTGCTGTTATGCTCTTATCCAGTAAGTCACTGTTTCCTCAGGTAAGCAAAGAATTTGTATCATTTTTTTTACGCCGGTAGCAGCTGAGCTGAATTTTATCAGAAACATTTAGCTTTTCTATTTATGTTACTGTTTTGATCAACCCTCATAAAATGTGTAGTGTGGAACATTCTGATTCAGAAAAACGATTAACTTTTCCCGAGGCCAGGACATAATGATCTTTGAAGGCGTTAAACTGATGTTCATCGGCATGACAACCGTACTGCTCTTTCTTCTCCTTATGATCGTCCTGATTCAGTTTGTGTCTTACCTGACTCGAGACGCTACCGCCCTGGAGATGGAGGGGCTCAGAAAAGAGAGAGAACTCCAGACTCAAAGAAAGAAAACAACAAAAGTTACCGACGATGCCGAGGAAGATATTGCGGTTATTGCAGCAGCAGTAGCAGCATTTGAAGCTGAACGTTTTGCGCGAGCATAAGTATCATGGCGTCGTAAAATTTGATTTTAAAAACATGCGAGGAGAAAAACGGTGAGTAAAAAAGTTATTCAAATTATGGATACGTCCTTTCGAGACGGTTTTCAGTCGGTTTTTGGAGCACGGGTGTTAACTGACGATTTTCTCCCCGCTGTCAAGGCAACGGTAGATGCCGGTATCACAAATATTGAGGCGGGTGGTGGAGCAAGATTTCAAAGTCTCTTCTTTTACTGCGGAGAATCCGCATTCGATATGATGGATCGTTTCAGAGCTGAGGTTGGACCGGACGTGGCGCTTCAGACTCTGGCTCGTGGTATTAACGTTGTTGCTCTCAGCCAGTGTCCCCGTGATATCATTGACCTGCATGCCAAAATGTTCAAAAAACACGGCATGACCACCATTCGAAACTTTGACGCCTTAAATGATGTCCGTAACCTTGAATATTCCGGGGAACGCATTGATCACCATGGGCTTAACCACCAGGTTGTTGTGTCAATGATGGATCTGCCTCCCGGCTGCACAGGGGCACATACTGCGGAGTTTTATATAGACAGGCTGAAGCAGATTCTAGCTGCAGATATTCCTTTTCATTCAATCTGTTTCAAAGACGCCTCAGGTACATCCAATCCCAGAAAGGTTTTTGACACCTTCAAGGCTGCCAGGGAGATCGTATCAGACGACACCATCCTCTGGTTTCATACCCATGATACTGCCGGCCTGGCCATTTCCCAGAACCTTGCCGCAGTGGAAGGCGGTGCCGACGGTATTGATCTGGCAAAAGCTCCGGTCAGCGGGGGTACCTGCCAGGCGGACATTCTTTCCATGATCCATGCCCTGAAAGGCACTGACTTCACCCTTGATCTTGATTACGAAAAAATCCTTGTAGCCTCAGAGGCTTTTGAAGAGGCGATGAAGGATTACTTCTTTCCACCTGAAGCAAAAATGATTTCTCCAACGGTAACCCTCTCTCCAATGCCGGGCGGCGCACTTACCGCAAACACTATGATGATGAGAGATACCGGCACCCTGCATCTCTATGCGGATGTGATCAAGGAGATGTCCGAGGTTGTTCGTCGAGGTGGTTTCGGTACTTCTGTGACTCCCGTCTCTCAGTTCTACTTCCAGCAGGCCTACCTCAACGTTACCCAGGGCAGATGGAAGAAAATCAACCCAAGCTACGGCAATATGGTTCTCGGATACTTTGGCCGCACCCCCGTACCGGCTGATCCGGAAATCATTAAAATCGCCTCTGAACAACTTGAGAAACCTGTTTTCACTGAAAATCCACTGGACATTCTTGAGCCCGGTATTCCAAAGGCAACCAAGATTCTGGAAGAAAACAATCTACCTGTCAACGACGAAAATCTCTTTATTATTGCCAGCTGCGAACAAAAAGGCCTTGATTTCCTTCTTGGCAATGCTGTCACCAATATACGAAAAATCACGGACGAAAAGGTTGCCGACAAAAAAGAGGCTGCGAAGACCGCAGCCCCGGCTCCTGCAGCTATAGGTCCCCGGGACTATACTATCACCGTCAATAACCGCCCTTACAACGTTACGGTCTCTGAAGCAGGTGGTGTCCAGGCAACTCCAGCGGCAGCAGTAACACCTGCAGCTGCCGCCGACCCGGTTAAGGGAACTGAAGTTGAGGCGCCAACCCCGGGTAATGTTGTGAAGATCCTGGTTGAGGTGGGCAGCGAAGTAGTAACCGACCAGCCGCTGGTAGTTCTCGAGGCAATGAAGATGGAATCCGAGGTAAAATCACCCTGTGGTGGTAAGGTTTTGGCTATTCATATCTCTGCCGGAGATACTGTACAGAGTTCAGATCCTCTTTTCACCGTCGGATAGCAACTGGTACAATTTCAGGTTCCCGGCAGGACAGACTCCGGAGACCTTCTCTTTTTCGCTTATTCAGGGAAAGTATTATGAAAATACAAGCTTTCATGCTCTTCTTGCTGGGGTTGCTTACTGTGACTGTTTCATCTGCCCTTGCAGAGAACGGTACAGTTCAGATCATCTCGCCTGCAGACGCAAAAATTTTACATGTCGACGGGCAGCAGGGCAGCTTCGTATACAGTGGTGATAAGATTGTTACGCTGAAAAAAGAGGATGGCACAATCATAGTCTTAAAAGCTGGAGCAGCCGGAAAAATTACCAGTATGAAGGTTGCAGCATATCAGCAGGTTCATGAAAATGATCTTCTGGGCTCCATCACAACTTCTGCCATTATCACAGACATACCAACAACGGAGACGAGTAAAAAACTACCGACTCTTTCAGAGCTTGCTCGAGACCTCTATAAAACCACAGGAATCTATGGCGTCATTGACGGTCAGTTGTCAAAGGACTGGACCGTCGGTATCGGCAGGGTCTTAATGATTCTCGTAGGTTTAACACTTATCTTTCTTGGTATTTTCAAAAAATTTGAACCGCTCCTGCTTATCCCCATCGGCTACGGTGCAATTCTTGCCAATGTGCCGATGGCAGGAATTGCCGAACCGGGAGGTATTCTTTACTATATCTATGAAGTAGGCATCATGACGGGTGTTTTCCCCCTTATAATCTTCATGGGTGTTGGTGCCTTGACCGACTTTGGGCCGATGATTGCCAACCCAAAAACTATCCTGCTGGGCGGGGCAGCACAGTTTGGCATTTTCACCACTTTACTGGGCGCACTCTTTCTTACCGATATGATTCCCGGCATTAACTTTTCACTCCGTGATGCCGCCTCAATTGGAATCATAGGCGGAGCTGACGGCCCCACAGCCATATTTCTCTCAAGTCAGTTGTCGCCCAGGCTTCTTGGCTCTATTGCTATAGCAGCCTATTCCTACATGGCACTCGTTCCTCTGATTCAGCCTCCAATTATGAAATGGCTGACCACGGAAGAGGAGAGACAGATTAAAATGGTTCAACTAAGGCATGTATCAAAGCTGGAAAAGATTCTCCTGCCTCTACTGGTACTAGGTCTTTGTACAATGCTTCTGCCGTCCGCAGCGCCACTTATCGGCATGTTTATGCTCGGCAACCTTGCAAAGGAATGTGGTGTTGTCGACAGGTTGTCAGATACCATCAAGAACTCTCTGATGTATACCGTCACCATCTTCCTCGGGCTGGGTGTGGGCAGCAAGCTCTCCGCTGATAAATTCCTCAACCTCGAAACCCTGGGAATTCTCGCTCTGGGCATGGTCGCTTTCTGTATTGGAACTGCTGCCGGTATTCTTATCGCCAAACTGATGAACAAACTATCCAAGACCCCTGTTAACCCGCTTATTGGTGCCGCCGGTGTATCTGCTGTACCGATGGCTGCCAGAGTGGTCAATAAGGTCGGCCTTGAGGCTAATCCACAAAATCACCTGATCATGCACGCAATGGGTGCTAACGTCTCCGGCGTTATCGGCTCTGCTGTTGCTGCCGGTGTGTTACTTGCTCTGCTGTAATCCTTGCAGCCAATTCGTTTTGCATAAAAAGGCTGATTACCTCCATCGGTAATCAGCCTTTTTTCAGTGCAGATTCAGCAACTGCTGCCACTTGTCATATTCTGGAAGTAATCAAGAAGCATACTCAGATAGACAACACCATCAAAATCAAACCCATATTCGGCGTATTTCAACACTCCTTGCTTACCACTTGGATCTCCCAGACGACTGACAATAATATCTGCATCATGCAAATCTTCGTCTTCAGTAAACAGAGTGGTTGTGACAATTGCTCGAATCCCGGCTGCCCTTGCTGCCTGTAAGCCCTTCTGTGAGTCCTCGACGACAAAACACTCCTCGGACCTGATGCCCGCTTTTTCCAGGCCTTGGAGATAGATTTCAGGATCAGGTTTTTTCCTGCCTACCATATCACCTGCCAGGATAAAGTGAAAATCGATCTCAGGCAGCATTGTCTTTGCAATGGTTGTGGCGGATCGCTGATCAGAAGCGGTGCAGATACCGATCATCAGACCCGCTGCCATTGCCTCCTGCATCAACCGTTTTATGCCACTTCGCAGAGGCAACTTCTGTTTTTCTATTAGATCAATAAAAAGTGTTGTCTTACACTCATGGATACGGGTAATCAGTTTTTCCATCTCCGAGACAGTCATGTCAGGGAAAAGATTGTCTGTTTCGAAAAAGAGCCTGAGCCGTTCCTTGCCGCCAGTTACCGAAAGGAGGCGGCTGTATTTTTCTACATCCCAGTGAAAATCAAAGCCCTCCCGCTGAAAAGCCTTATTATAGGCAACTCTGTGACCATCTTTTTCCGTATCAATTAGGACACCATCCTGGTCAAAAAAAATTGCCTTTATAGTCATATCTCGTCAACTACCTATACCCCCTAGGAGTATTGTAAAGAGTACCGTGTTTCCTGGTTAGATTTTTTTGTTCGGGTTCAGATTTATACCTGTCTCCGGATCGAAAAAATTAAAGTATGCAGGGTCGATCTTAAGCCATACGGACTGTCCCACATCCATATGAAAAAAACCGGATTTAGTAACTGTAAGCAATATTTTCCCGATCGAAACCTGCATGATTGTTTCCGACCCCATAGGCTGCACCGTATCAAGCTGCATTACCAGCCAGTCTGGTTTTTCGCTCATCGACAGCTCAATATTTTCAGGCCGTATGGTTACAATAACGTCTTTTCGTTTCAGCACCGGTACATCCTGGAAGGGAAGAATAAAGCCTCCTAAATCGATATATGTTGAGTCGTTCTCCTGCCTGATACCCCCGGGAAGCATATTTATTCGCGGGTCACCGATAAACTCGGCAACAAAGAGGTTAGCCGGGTGATGATAAATATCATAAGGCGTAGCCTGTTGCTGTACCACTCCGTCATTCATGATGACAACAACATCAGAAAGGGTCAGGGCCTCAACCTGGTCATGAGTGACATATATTGTTGTTGCATTGAGCTTACGGTGCAGTCGCTTCATTTCACTGCGCATATCAGTACGCAGCATAGCATCCAGATTTGACAGAGGTTCGTCCATGAGTAAAATGGGTGACTGCATGGCAATAAGTCTGGCCACAGCAACACGCTGCTGCTGGCCACCTGACAGTTCCGATGGGAAGCGTTTTCCATATCCTTCGAGCTGCACCATCTTCAGGGCATTTTCAAGACGCTCTTCTATTTCGACAGCCGGCACCTTACTGTTTTTAAGAGCAAGGGTGATGTTTCGGGCAACCGTCATGTGGGGCCAGAGAGCATAACTTTGAAAGATAAGCCCTATATCCCGATCTTCCGGCACAACAGTAATTCCCTTTTCATGGGAAAAAACCACCCTTTCCCCCAGCAAAACCTCTCCCTGATCAGGCTCCTCAAGCCCGGCGATGATGCGGAGGATTGTGCTTTTTCCACACCCCGACGGGCCGAGAACCGTTACAAATTCACCGGGATTCACGGTCAGGTCAAACTTTTCCACAGCAACTTCGTGACCAAACGTCTTGCGAATCCCGGTCAGTTTAATAGCTTGCATATCAAACCCCATTACATCGATGATTCCTGGATCCAGAAATCACGTACTTTGGGCCCCTCTTTCCACATAAACATTGGATCCACCGTCCATGCCTTCATATTTGGCCAGGCTTCTCCTCCCTTGGGCAGCGGCACATTGTCCCGGGGGCTTTTGGAGCCGGGTTCATAATAATAAGACAGTCCCTGGAGCAGTTCACCACTTTTACCCTCTTTATAGGGCGGTTCCAATTTGGTATCAGCGGTAATCTCTGTTGACCCCAGCAGGTAGGCGATGAATAATTTTGCCGCATTTGGATGCGGTGCCTGGCGGGCAATACCCATATAAGTGGGATAAATAATCTTTGCCACAGGATCAAGATCGACAACCAGTTTATTGACCAGTCCCTTCGAAAAATTGTACCGATAGTAGGTCATGGCACCAAAAAAGGCCGGAGGATTCTTCTGCCCGGCTTTACCGGAAGCGGCAGCGCTTTTAGAACCTGACTTGGTAATAACAATATCATTATGCATCAATCTATAGAGAAATTCATAACCGGCATCAGGAACCCCTTCGCTGAGCTTCAACTCCTTGCCTGTGTGGTTTTTGTAGGCTGCAGCCAACTCGTCAGCATGTTGGACAAGCGTTGCTACGCCCATGAAATTGGTCAGCGACTGCATGGGATCCTTGAGTACAACCTTGCCCTTGTATTTGGGTTCAGTGTACTCCCAGATGTTCTTCACAGGCGGTGCATCCGGGTATACTTCACCATTGTACATAAAGACAACAGCTTCGAGAACACGAACCAGAACCGGCTCCTGGTATTCCTTTGGAATTTGTGCCGCATGGGTATCGGGAACAAAGTTGACAAGCCGGTTCTTGGCCCACAACTCATGGACAACCTGCCCGGAACCACCAGTAGTTATGATATCGGCACTATACAGTTTGGCATCTTGTTCCCGGATTGTTTTTTCAATTGTCTTCACTGAGCCAAGATCATACGATGTCACCTTGATCGCCGGATATTTCTCCATAAATTTTTTGGCGACCTTTGCCATTCGTGAGGATGCGGAGTAGATAATAACCTCCCCCTCTTTTTCTGCCATTCTCCCTATCTCAGCCCAGTCCTGCGGTGCTGTATCATAGGATCCGAGCCTGGCTGCCTTCAGCCATGCATCCATTTCAGGAGGAGGAGGTGGTTGCTCGGTTGCAAAACTTATTCCTGCAGCACTAAAGGCAAATACAAGGCTGACAACAACAGCCGACAATTTCTGTTTTACTTGCATGGTGTCTCCTTTTTCAATTTTCACTTTTTTACATTTTCTGAATCACTTGGATTGGGTCAAGCGAGACAGGCTGTCACCAAAAAAACGACGAACCAGTATATTCGCAATAATGATTATAAGAACAAGAATAAGAGTAACTGCGCCGGCATGCTGGGATTGATCTTCCGACTGATAACCGAATATCAGTCCGGTCATCACCATTGTAGAAGGCGTTAAGATAAGGATAATAAGCGATAATTCGCGCATGGCGGTGATAAAGGTCAGCAGCATTCCTGCAACCAGACCACTAGTGGACATGGGAATGATAATGTGCAGCATTCTTTTCAACCAGCCGATACCCTGCACCCGGGCAGCCTCTTCAAGAGATTTATCTATCTGCAGCAGCGCAGCGATACCGGTACGGGAGGTAAACGGCAGATTTTTCACGGTAGTAATCAGCACCAGTAAGGCAAAGGTTCCGTATAGAGCAGGAAACGGGCCATGGGAGGTTGAAAAAATACCGATATAGATAGCACCCAGTGCAATAGACGGAAAAATATAAGGTGCAAAGGCAGTTGCTTCAAGACTTTTGGACATCCAGCTGCCGCGGGTCCTGACTATAGCATAACCAATGAGCAAACCAAGCAAACCATTAATCATGGCAGCGGAAAAGCCCAGCTTCAAACTGTTACCGAGCGCTGCCAGGATCTGGTCATTGTGCAGTATACCGGCATCTCCGTGAACATAGTCATCACTTGCCTGCCCGATCCAGTAATGGAGGGTAAAGTTATCAAAACTATACTCCCCTGGGTGCAGCAACAACGATTCCCAGCCAAGAAAAAGCAGGGGCAAAAACACAACGGAAAAGGTGAAAAGACCAACCAGAACGGTTAGTGGTGTTCGCCATCTACCAAGCTTGATGGGGTTTTGGCGAAATCCCTTGCCGGTAACAGTGACAAAACTCCTGCGTACCCCAAGCACTCTGCTGTTGATATAGATAAAGAGAATTGCCAGGGCCACCAGGACAAGCGCCAGCACGTAGCCGTCGCCTGCATTGCGGGCATTGAGCGAGGTGTAAATCCTGGTAGAAAAAGTATAAAACCGTACCGGCAACCCCAGAAGTGCAGGAGTGCCGAAGGTGCCGAGTATACGGATAAAGGTGAGAACAACAGCGGAACCAAGGGCCGGCAGCAGCAGCGGCATAGTAATCAACAGAAGCCGTTTAAACCGGGAGAGTCCGCAGATGGCGCCCGCCTCTTCCATTTCAGAATCAACGGTCATCAAGGCACCTGAAACCAGAAGATATGAATAGGCGTAATAATGCATGGCCAGGCAGATGATAATGGGAAACATGCCGTAGGAAAACCAATCCGGCAGCTGCAACCCGGTATAGTAGGTGAATATTCCGGTTGCGCCGCCGAGACGATCATTTTTGAAAAGGGTCATCCAGGCCAGGGCAAGTACCCACGAGGGCATCATATAGGGAATAACCGCCATGGAACCGAAAAACACTCTAAACGGAAGATCGGTTCGAACGACAAGCCAGGCAAGGCCGGAGCCGATCACCACGGCCAGTAAGGTCACACCGGTGCCGACTATGAGAGAATTCATCATCGGCTGATAGAAAAGTGCTTTCGACAATCGGCCGGTAAATACCCGTTTGAGATGAAACAGGGTGAAAGATCCCTCCTCGGCATCAGGGAAATAGGCTAGGTCGTAACTCTGGATTGAGAGGGCGTCGCGAATAATTTCCACGAGTGGAGTGAGTACGAGGAAAACAAGCAGGACAAGGAAAAAAGCTGCAAGCAGCCGCTCCGGCGTATTAATCAGGCGCCGGACACGAAAGGAAAAAGTGTGCTTTGCTGAGATATTCATCTTGCAGTTCAGATTACATTATTCATGTAAAAGAAGCATCTGTTTATGCAGGACTACCCAACAGTCTTCTTTATAATTTCTCTGTCAAAATAGTTCACTTCCATACCGGCATCAACCACGATTGTCTGACAGTTTATGCCGGAAGAGCGGTTTGAAAGCAGAAAAGCTGCTGTATCGGCGGCCTCCTGAGTGGTAAGCGCCTTCTTTCGGAGGATCGCTTTTTCGGCAAAGAGATAGCTGTCAACATAGCCTGGAATCCCTGCGGAAGCCGAGGTTTTAAGCAGTGAGGGGGCAACCGCATTAAACCGCACATGGGAAAAATCCGAGAAGCTTTTGGCCAGAAAACAGAGCGAGGAGTTTAAAGCTGCCTTAACCGGAGCCATATATCCATAGTTTTCAGCGGCCATGCGGGTTGTGGAAATGGTGATTGTAACAAAGGAGCCATCGTCAGCAATGATGTTCTTAAAATGGTTGGCGATACTGATAAAAGAAAAGCATGAGATATCAACAGCCTGAAGAAAGTCAGCCTTTATCGTCTCATGAAACGGCTTCATCCCCTCGGAGTAGTTGGCAAAGGCGATGGAATGGACAATGCCATCAACCCTTCCCCCATTTAATGCATCAATTTCAACCGCAATCTCATCCCGAACCCGTATAATATTGGCCTCATCTTCCACGTCACAAATGAATACAGGACAACCGGGAAAAATTTTTTGAGCAGTCTTCTTTCTCTCTTCAGAACGGACCACATGAATAAGGTCAGCTCCTTCCTCAACCATGGTTCGCCCGATAACGGCGGCAACTGATTTTTTATTTGCCAGACCGAAAATAATATATTTTTTCTTCTCTACTCCCAGAAAACCCATAATGTTTTTTATTTTTTGTGGTTATAAAAAAAATTCTGATTACGTATGAAACTCAGCCATAGACATAACATACAAGATAACTCCCTTAAACTACAACGCTTTGTAGGAGCCCAGTCACCTGGGCGATTAAATCGACATTTTTGCTATGAAGCAGCAATCGCCCAGTGGACTGGGCTCCTACGCATAGGCTTTTGGCGTAGCTGAGTTTCGTACGTAATCAGAAAAATATTTTCAAAATTGACAAACTCGTAAAACCCAAATCCTTTGCCATTCCGTCATTCCCGGGCAGGCGGGAATGACGAAGCAGCGAGTTTTTACGACACCATCAAACCAACAGCAAAAAGAAGGCTGTATATCAGCGACAATTTTGCCGTTTTTGCCAAAGTCTCATTCAATGCCCTGCCCTGCTCCCTCTGTATCTCCCTGACAAGAGACAAGCCGTAGGGAAGGGTCAGCAAAGGCAGGCAGATTACGATCGATTTACTGCCAAAAGCTATGGCAACAGGGATAAGATAACTGATGGCCACCAGCAGAATATATTCTCGTACTGTCCATTTATACCCCAAAATCACTGCCAGTGTGTTCTTTCCAGCCTTCTTATCCGTCTCCCTGTCACGTAAATTATTCACAACCATTATGGCAGTTATAAGCAGTCCCGGAGGAACCGCTGCCAGAACAGCCATCCGACTCAACTCTCCCGCCTGAATGAAATAGGTGCCACAAACAGCAACAAGGCCAAAAAATATAAAAACAAACAGCTCACCAAGACCATGGCTTGCCAGGGGATAAGGGCCACCGCTGTAGGCCAGAGCAGCCAGTACGGAGGCTCCTCCAATTAGTATTATCCATACTCCACCGACACTGACCAGGTAGAGAAACAGCAGGCCGGCAAAGAACAGTAAGAAGATCATGGCGCGTTTAACTTCCATCGGAGGGATGAGACCACTCTGGGTCACCCGAACCGGACCCAGTCTCTCTTCAGAGTCGACATTGCTCTTAAAATCAAAATAGTCATTGGCAAAATTAACTGCGATCTGCAGTACAATTGCACAGACGAGACAGGCTACAGCGGGCCAGAATACAAATTTACCGTCCGCAAAAGCAACAGCGGAACCTACCGCCACAGGCGCTACAGCAGCGGGCAGTGTTTTGGGGCGTGCAGCTTGAACCCATAATAAAAATTTTGATTGATTCTGCATGGTTTAGTGGCCGTCAATAAACATATGCTTACTAACCTTCAGCTCAATGGAATAAATAGCAAAATAGAGCAGGACACCCAGCAGTCCCATGCCCATGATACCGGTATACATCTCCGGATAAAGCAGTACCTGGTATGTCTCGATTACGATATAATAACCAAGGCCGTAACTGGTCAACGACTGTTCTGCAATAAAAAGCACAGCAACCGCAGTGCCCACCGAAACCCGCAGAGCAGTGAGTATAGCCGGGATAGATGCAGGTATATAGACATATTTGAAAAGGGCGCGTCTTCCCGCGCCAAGTGATTTTACCGAAAGAATCAACTCTTTTTTCAAACCCGCAGCTTCATCGCGCACCACCACAAGAATCTGAAAAAAAATAATGCTGGCGATCAGGGTAATCTTTGAGAGATCACTTATGCCCATCAGCACATAGATTACCGGCAGAAAAATAATCTTTGGTATCGGATAGATAATTGCGATCAACGGGCCTACCACACTGTCAAGTCTGGGCATTTGTCCCAAAGCAAGTCCCAGTGGAGCAGCGAGCAGGGTAGCAAGAATAATCGCCGTAAGAACCCGGGCCGCAGATGCAAGAAAATGGAGCCCCAGTTCACCTGTAATATTTTGTAGAAAAAGAGGCACCACTTCCAGCGGAGATGGCAGTATGGGACGATTTACGATCAGCGCCAGCAGTTGCCAGAGGACAAAAAACATAACAACCCCGGCAAGAGTGGAAAGCAGTGTCGCCTTTCTTTTCATTAGGGGTTAGTCCTCCCACCCATCGCTTCTACGTGAGCCAAGGATATCCTTAAGTTGCCCGCAGCGATCAATGAATTCAGGACTTTTTCGCTTATCTGTCTTTCCGGAAAGATGGTTGTCTATGATCATCGGTTCACGATTGCAACGATCATGGAGTACAAGGATTTTTTCACCAAGAACAACAGCCTCTTCAATATCATGGGTTACCGTCAGGGAAGTTAATCCTGATTCCAGGTGAAAACCGTTCATCACCTTCTGCAACTCCTCCCTGATGGGGGCATCGAGAGCGGAAAAAGGTTCATCCATCAGGAGAAGATCCGGCTGCAGAACGAGAGTTCTGGCAATTGCCGCCCGCTGACGCTGTCCCCGGGAAAGTTGTGAGGGATACATTTTTTTCAGATTATCTATGCCGAGCCAAGTGAGCCAGTGGTTGACCCTCCGATTATCTTCCTTCTCATCAGGCTGCACATCTGCAGGGCTGTGTTTTCCATCGGGCCCATAAAACTTTCTTACCTCAAGACCGAGTCGTGTATTTTCCTCTATAGTTGCCCAGGGAAGAAGACCATGATCCTGCAGAACCAGACCGGTTGACGGTCTGGCCCTGGTAATATGTTCTCCTCCTACTGTAACTTTACCTCCCTTCGGTCTGTTCAGGCCGGCGATAAGAAGCAGGAGTGTACTCTTGCCGCAACCCGAGGGCCCGATAACAGTCCACGCCTCGCCGCGATTCACATGAAACGAAAAAGCGCCAAACAACTCTATGCCATCCCCGTAGTGAAACAGGAGATCTTTAACATCAATCATTTGATAAACTCGTAAAAAGGTC
>DEIL01000272.1 GCA_002352445.1 Desulfobulbaceae bacterium UBA2775 | reverse complement strand
CAGCAAGTTCCATGCTTTCTTTTGCTTCATCGGCATGTTTAAAACTATCAGCATCTCCAGTAATAACAGACCAGAGTATTATTAGTAAACGAATATTGAGAAAAGTAAAGCCGACCAGCAGCATGCCGTGGGCAAGCCATGTAGGAATTGGCAAATCCTCAAGTTCTATGCCAATGAGCTTCATTTTTTTAAGATAGATCCAGCTTCCATAGAGGATAAGGCAGCAATAAACGATGGCTAGAATTGCCGCTGCTGCTGTTAATATACGTCTTCCATTTCTGGCAAAGAGTTTAACAAAAGAATCCATACCAATATGAGAGCCAACTTTCAGTCCGTATGAGGCTCCAAAAAGAACAAACCACCCGGACATATGCAGGGTGAGTTCCTGTGACCACATAAAACCGGTGTTAAATCCAAAACGCATGACGACATCTACAAATACAAGCAGTGTTGTCGATACCAGCAAGATGCAGATAACTGCCTCTTCGGTACGATTTAAGATGCGCATAAACATAATTTACCCCTTACAGACTAAAAAATAGTAGATTCCCCCCATATCAGGAGGAATCTACCTGTGCGGGTTTTACATATTAGACTTGTAAGCTGCGTCGACCATATCTTTGCCGATCTCTTTTTCGAATTCCTCCCAAACCGGTTTCATAGCCTCTACCCACTGGCTACGTTCTGCATCGGAAAGCTCAATCAGCTTAGAACGCTTGGAGTCAATAATTTTCTGTCGGTCATCAAGAGCCTTTTTAGCTGCAATTCCATTACCGAAAATAATTGCCTCGTCCAGGGCTTTTTTAACTTCAGCCTGCAGATCCTTATCAAGGCTCATCCAGAATTCTTTTGAAGTAACGACCATATAGTCGAGAACTCCGTGATTGGACTCTGTGATATAGGGCTGGACTTCAAAGAACTTCTTGGAATAGATGTTTGACCAGGTGTTCTCCTGACCGTCAATCGCTTTAGTCTGCAGAAGTGTGAAAACTTCAGAGAATGGCTTCTTCAGGGGAGTTGCCCCAACTGCTTTAAACTGAGCGGCGAGTACGTCTGAAGACATGATGCGGAATTTCAACCCTTTTGCATCGGCAGGAACCTTCAACGGCTTACTGGATGAAAGCTGCTTCATACCGTTATGAAGATATCCTAAGCCAACCAGCCCTTTTTTCTGCAGGGAGGCCAGGAGCTCGTGACCCTTGTCACTGCTCTGGAATTTTTCAGCAACCGTCATATCCTTAAAGAGAAATGGAAGGTCAAAAATCTGCAGTTTTTTGGTATAACGGGAAAACTTGGAAAGTGCAGGTGCCGCCATCTGAACATCACCGAGAAGCATTGCTTCAAGAACCTTATTGTCACCAAAAAGCTGGGAGTTAGGGAAAACTTCAACCTGTACCTTTCCAGCCAGACGTTCAGCAACCAGGTCTTTAAATTTGTTGGCCATCTGTCCCTTTGGCGTGTTTTCAGCAACAACATGGGAAAACTTGATGGTAACGGGAGCCGCGAGAGCAGAGCCTGTAACCAGCATAGTAGAAAGTGCAGCCGTGGCCACAAGAGTTGTAATCTTACTTAACATACGTTCCTCCTAAAAATTAGTGTTAACTTCTTTGCGTTGAACTGACAACAGCAATAAAAAATATATGCATCAGTTGTGTTAAGAGCATCCGCCCTTGAACATATTTCATGTTGCAAAGATGGATCCAATTAGAGGGGAAAAAAGAAAGGGTGATAAATCAAGGGGTAAACTAAAACAAAAGAACATTTTTCTGTAAAAATAGGCGGAAACCCACCACTTTTATTTTATTAATGGGTGAAAGTCAGACAATAACTATTTATAATCACTCTTGTCAAGGCCATGCTTTCTCATCTTGTCGTAAAGAGTCTTTCGGGGAATAGCCAGGGTCGTCATCACTTCTTTAATACTGCCATTTGCTCCCGCCAATGCCTGTTCAATAAGGCTTCTCTCAAAGCATTCAACCTGCTGTGGCAGGGATTGGAGTTTCTCTTTATCCTGTCCGGACAAAAGTTTCTCTAAAGAATAGTCAAACTGATGGCCAAGAAGCACATAACGCTCTGCAAGATTTCGCAATTCACGCACATTTCCAGGCCATGAGTATGAAAGCAGAGTCTGCATCTGTGAACCGCCCGGGGTTGGTACCTCCTGCTGATACCTGTGGCCGGCTACAAGAAGAAAATGATGAAACAGCAGGGCTATGTCGTCTTTTCTCTCACGTAAAGGGGGGACTTCCAGACACACTACGTTAAGTCTATAGTAAAGATCTTCACGAAACTCCCCTTTCTCGGCTGCTGAGAGCAGATCAACTTTAGAGGCGGCAACAACGCGCAAATCCAGAGGAATGAGTTCGTTGGAACCAAGCCTTTCCAGGGATCTCTCCTGCAGGACACGAAGGAGATTGATCTGCACTCGGATCGGCATGGATTCAATCTCATCTAGAAGAAGAGTACCGCCATTCGCATGTTCAAACTTTCCGATTCTCTTTGTTTTTGCATCGGTAAAGGCACCAGCTTCATGTCCAAAAAGTTCGCTCTCCATAATAGATTCAGACACAGCACCGCAATTGATTGCAACAAAATTCTCAGTCCGCCTACGGCTGTTCTCGTGAAGTGCCCGGGCAACCAACTCCTTGCCGGTTCCTGTTTCACCGAGTACGAGAACATCAGCTCCAGTATCAGCAACCTGAGCAATAGTTGTTCGGAGCTGTTCCATAATCGGAGTACGGCCAATTATTCGCGGGCCTGGGGCACTGTGAAGTTCCAGCTCACGACGCAGATTTCTGTTTTCTATTGTCAGACTTCTTTTTTCAAGCCCCCTGAGAACTGTTTTTACAAGCCTTTCAGACGAATAAGGCTTTTCAATAAAATCATAAGCCCCATCCCGCATTGCCTGAACCGCTATTGAAATATCGCCATGACCGGTAATGAGTATTACGGGCAGATCCGGGTCTATTTTTTGAACTTCCGTGAGAAAC
>DEIL01000273.1 GCA_002352445.1 Desulfobulbaceae bacterium UBA2775 | reverse complement strand
AACAGGCCGTAAAAAAGTTTTAACGGTTGAAATACTTGCACGTGAGCAATTGAGTAGAGGTGACTTGACTGAATTTAAACGTAAGGTAAAGAAGAATTTCCCGGACGATCTGATTATCAGAGCAAAATTAACTTACATTCCCTGATATCATGAAAACATACTCCCTGCTGTTCATTATTTTCATTGCCTCTGTCTCCGTGCTTGCGACAGGATGTGAGAAAGCTAAACGAGAAGCGGTGACCGGTGATTCGGTAAAAATTGGCGTCATTGGTCCAATGAGCGGCTCGGACGAGGAATGGGGGCAAAGCTGTCTGGAGGGCATCAAGACAGCACTGAAACTTCAACCCACACTTGACAATGGCAGCCTGATTAAAATTATTGTTGAGGATGACCAAAATCAATCAATACTGGCCCAAAAGGCTCTCCTTAAACTGGTTGAAGACGACGATGTTTCTTCAATTATCATCATGTCAAGCTCTGAGGTGGTGTTAGCTCTTGCAGAATTAGCCAAAAGGTTAAAAACTCCGATCTTTGCAGTCACTTCAACGCATCCTGATATAACCGAAAATAATAGCTATATAAGCCAGCTGCTTTTTGATGATCATTTCCAGGCTTCGGTTGCTTCCCTATACGTAAGAGATGAACTCCTTGCAGAGCGAGTAGGAGTTGTTATTGATAAAACAAACACACACTCTGAGTATTTAGCGAGACAATTTATCAGCAAATTCGCTTCTACCGGTGGCACTTGTATAGAGATCTCCGCAAATAATGGGGATGAAGAATTATTAGCCAGCCTGGAATTTTTGCAAGTTCAAAAAATTAACTTTCTCTATGTCCCTTTGGAGGCAGAACATGTTGTGACCATTGCTCAGTTGCTCCATCAGACTGACTATCACCCGGTAATGATTGGCAGTGATGGATTGCAGGCAATGATGCTTCTGCAGTATCAGGAGGAACTCTATCTGGTGAATGGCATGCTTGCAACGGACCCGTATAGCTCAACCATTTCGCCTACAGATTATGGTGAAAGAATGCAGCGCCTGTTCCAAAAATCATTCAGTACACCAGGTACTGTCCTGGCAGCGCAGGGTGCTGAGGGCACCTCAATCATGTTGTCGGCAATCAATAGATGCCCTGAGCAAAGCGACAGATCGTGCATCAATCAAATGCTTCGTAGTACCAGGGACTTTGTCGGATTTTTGGGAAAAATCAGTATTGATGAGAACGGAAAGGCGGAAAGACCAATATTTATCAACACTGTAGATAACAGTAAACTCAGAAGTGTAGTGAAAGTGTATTGATATTGTTTCAAGCTTTCCAGTAAATCTTGTTCTTTAAGTCTGCCAACTGTCGCAACAGGTAATCCCGAAATTGTTTTATCCTTAAACTTTGCAGAGTATTTTTCTGTGATAGTGGCTTGTAGCTGTCAGCAACCTTCCAGCCATCGATTGGGGTCAGTCGGCAATAGTGGAGACCAAGACTCTCACACTGCAAGCATTTTTTCGTAATATTTTCTCTCGCCTGCATGCACAAATAAGAGGCTACTACTGTAGGGTTACAGCCAGAAATCTGGCTCCGTGGGTTAACCTTATTCCTGTGAAGTTTCTGTTCAGGGTGGATGAGTGATTTGCAGATCGGAATTTGAAGAGAGGAAGAAGGTGAACTTGCTGATTTGCTTAAATGGTTAACATTGCCAATGCTAGTCTCTGCCATCGAGATATCTTGTGACTCTGTAACCTCTCATGGATAAGGTTAACTCCCAGATTACATTTTTGTTGTTAGGTTTCGGAAAAAGCGCAATTTTTTAGACACAGGAATTATATCTACCCTACTACACTGAAAATAGCTGAGTCCTGCCAATTCAAATATTAAATCTGTGACTGCACGAGAGTGTCGTGCTATCAATAGTAAAACCTAACACGACTTTCTAAGTGAAGAGCAAACATTGTCTGGAACCATCTTGCACTTCAGAGTGCTTTTTTCTTGTTAGGTAAATCCTGTTTTTCTGGGGAGAAAAACATCTTTCTATGCTGTTAGGCTTTTGGGGAAGATTCGTAATCACATGACAGGAAAAGCCCTAACCTGAGGTCAGTTTGATATTATCAGAGATTGGATGTGGCAAGATCAACGTCCTCGAACATCTCGTCAAAGCAATCTAATCTCCATAACTTTGTATTTACTTTCAGCCCATACAAATTCTATTCAACAGGTGGCTAATCTGAGCAATATGCATTGCTAGAAAGATCCCCCGATATGCTAAAACTACCGATAAAGAGTAGTGGAAAAATCAACCAAAACGGCCGGTAATATAGTCCTCTGTGAGCTGATGGGATGGGCGAGTAAAAAGCACATCGGTCTGGCTGACTTCGAGAAGATCGCCAAGGTGGAAATAGGCGGTACGCTGGGAAACCCTGGCTGCCTGCTGCATATTATGGGTTACTATAACAATAGTATAATGCTGTTTCAGCTCTGATATCAGTTCTTCGATGGTAGCAGTAGCGATAGGATCAAGGGCTGAGCATGGTTCGTCCATAAGAATCACTTCCGGCCCAACTGCAATGGCCCGGGCAATGCATAACCGTTGCTGCTGGCCACCTGACAGGCCAGTTCCCGGCTGGTCCAGACGATCCTTCACCTCATCCCATAATCCGGCTTTAATCAGTGAAATTTCCACTATTTCAGTTAGCTCGGTTTTAGTCGCTGCAAGGCCGTGGATAGTTGGACCATAGGCGATATTGTCATAGATTGACTTAGGGAAGGGGTTCGGCTTCTGAAAGACCATTCCCACCCTGGCCCGTAGAGGAACCACGTCCATTTTTTTATCGTATATATCTGAATCATCGAGTTTCAGTTCGCCTGTTACCCGACAGATATTAATGGTGTCGTTCATGCGATTCAAGCATCGAAGAAAAGTTGACTTTCCACAACCGGAGGGACCTATCATCGCAAGGACTTCATTTTCGGAAATATCTATGGAAACATCCCTGATAGCTTGCTTGTCCCCATAGTAGACATTTACATTCCGACAGCTCATTCGCGGGTTTTCTACAAAAGGATCTCCCGCGGTGCACCTATCCTCACGATCAACCAGCATCCTGGCTTTTGACTGAATTCTTTCTTCGCGACTCTTCGCCGTTGACCGTGGCGTATTGCTGGAAAGTATCTGTAACATATTATTTCTCTTTGTGTGAATAATTGCTTAAATAACCTAACACCCCAAAAAGGGGGTACGGAACTGAGCGACAGGCTTTCAGGAGGATACCCTCTACATGGAAATCCCCTGGTGAGTCAAACTTCACGAAGGGGATCCAACGCATGGGGCAATGGTCACATCACCTGTAGAAGGTTCTATAACTTTTCTACTATTTTACTGCAAAACCAGAGGTGTCAGTTTTTTCACATCTGCTGCAAATTTTGCACGTTCTTCGATAGGCATGGGAATCATTCCTTTATCAGCAAGATATCCTTCCTCACCCCAGGCTTTATCAGAGGTAAACTCAGCAAGATATCCCTTAATACCTGGAATAACAGAAACATGGTCCTTTTTTACATAAAAGAAAAGAGGCCTTGAAACCGGGTAACTGCCGTCGGATATCCCCTCAAAGGTGGGCATGTGGCCATCGATCTCAGAACCCTGCACCTTATCTTCGTTCTGGTCAAGGAAGGAAAAACCGAAGATTCCCAGACTTTTGGGATTCGCTTCAAGTTTTTGGACGATCAGGTTATCATTCTCACCGGCTTCGATGTATGCACCATCTTCACGAATGGAGTGGGCAATATGCTGGAAGACCTTTTTTCCTTTCTTGTTAAAACCACTTTCAGGAATTCCGAGTTTTGTCATCAAGGGTTTTACTTCATCACCCTTGGCCTTGCAAAGGGCGCTCATATCTGCAAATGTTTTGGCTCCTCCTTCCATGGCAAGTTCTGCAAAAGCATCTCGGGTACCTGATGTTGGAGGTGGCCCGAGTACTTCAATTTTGATGTCAGGAAGTGAAGGATTGACTTCTTTCCATGTTTTGTACGGATTATCAACCAGTTTGCCACTCTCTGCATCGGGCACCTGTCTGGCAAGGGCGAGAAAGATATCTTTCCTGGTCAGTTTCATGGGGGCACTCTTCCTGGAGTTGGCAAGAACTATTCCATCATAGCCAACTTTAACTTCGATAATATCTTTGATCCCATTTGCCTGACATTTGTCATATTCTGACTTTTTTATTCTTCGCGAGGCATTGGTGATGTCCGGATGTGATACTCCGATACCTGAGCAGAAGAGTTTCAGGCCGCCACCCGATCCTGTGGATTCAACTTTTGGGGTACTGAACTTTGTGGATTTGCCAAATTGTTCAGCAACTGTCGTAGCAAAGGGGTACACGGTGGAAGATCCTACAATGGACACATAGTCCCTGGCACCGGCAACAGTAGCTGTTATGGCTGCACCTGTAATAACAGCGGCCGTTATGATGGAAACAGTCTTTTTCAACATCGTTTTCTCCTTATTAATTTCTTGTAAATTCAATTTATCCGGGCTCATAAGAGATCCGGGTTAGTGGGTCACCATTGACTTGCCAGAGAAGTTATCATCTAATTATTAAGAAACAATTAGGGTTCAGTTTGTATTTGGTGAAAAATTACCAGCGGCGTTCAAATTTACTGCGCAGATAGACCGCCGTTCCATTCATTAGCACCAAAAAGGTGAGCAACACCATAATGGCCGCGGAAGTTCGTTCCACAAAGGCGCGTTCAGGGCTGTCTGCCCAGAGGTAAATTTGAACAGGAAGGGCAGTCGCCGGATCGGTGATCCCAGCTGGAATATCAACGATAAAGGCCACCATTCCAATCATAAGGAGTGGAGCACTTTCCCCCAGTGCCCGTGCCATACCAATAATGGCCCCAGTGAGCATACCTGGCATGGCGAGAGGCAGAACGTGGTGGAGCACGGCCTGCATTTTGGATGCTCCAACGCCAAGGGCCGCTTCACGAATAGAAGGAGGAACAGATTGCAAGGCAACCCTTCCGGTAATGATAATGGTTGGCAGGGTCATTAAAAAAAGAACCAGACCGCCAACCAGAGGTGCAGAGCGTGGGAGATGAAAAAAATTCAGGAAGACCGCCAGCCCGAGAAGTCCGAAGACTATGGAAGGAACAGCAGCGAGATTATTGATGTTCACTTCAATGATATCTGTGATTCTGTTTTTGGCGGCAAATTCTTCAAGGTAGATGGCGGCCCCTATGCCTATAGGAAAGGAAAGAACTAGGGTAATGGCAAGCATGTAAAAAGAGCCCATGGCGGCCCCCAGAATTCCTGCAGATTCTGGTTCCCTGGAATCACCATTGGTGAAAAAACCAATATTAAACCTGAATTTCACACGGCCGGCATCGATAAGCTTATCAATCCAGCCAATCTGTACATCGCTGATACGTCTGTCTGACTGCGGCAGGTTTCGGTCGATATAACCTTTCATCAGCATATCCACATCATCATCGGCCAATAGCCAGACAGATCGGTTCTGGCCAACTAGAGCAGGATCTGCCAGTACCATATCCCGCAGTTGGAAAGAACCATCAGTGCTTACCAGGCCGTACAACTTCTTTTTTTCTTTTCGTTTTTTTACATCCGGGAATGTGGTCCGTAAACTCTTTTTAACAAGAGCGTCAAAGTTGGCGGATGCCGGATCCTTGATATCGAGAAGTGCCGGATCAAAGAAAACATCAATCCGGAGCTCTGCCTGATAAAAGGCTTTATAGCCATTGAGAAAGATCGAGGAAAAAAGAAAAACAAGAAACATCAGGCTGAAAATAATGGCAGACAGCCCAATTAGCTTGAATCGCTTTTCTTTTTTGTATCGCTTTGCCAACCCCGCCTGGACAATATCCATTGGTTTTTGATTATTCATATTCTTCTCTGTATTTTCTAACGATGTATAGGGCCAGAACATTAAGGATCAGAGTTACCACAAAGAGCAAAAGCCCGAGGGCAAAGGCAGCCAGGGTCTTGGAACTGTCAAATTCCTGATCACCCACCAGCAGGGTTACTATCTGTACGGTCACCGTAGTTACTGCCTGAAGGGGATTTGCAGTGAGATTGGCTGACAGCCCCGCCGCCATAACAACGATCATGGTCTCACCGATAGCCCTTGAAACAGCGAGGAGGAGACCTCCTACAATGCCGGGAAGAGCTGCCGGGATAACAACATTTTTGATGGTTTCAGATTTGGTGGCACCGAGTCCATAGGAACCATCACGCAGGGTCTGAGGAACTGCATTAATCACATCGTCTGATATGGACATGACAAAAGGAATAATCATAATGCCCATAATAAGACCGGCAGCCAGAGCCGATTCCGATGAGACCTCCAACCCTACAGCGGTTCCCGCATCCCTGATTAAGGGGGCAATCACCAGGGCGGCAAAAAAACCGTAGACAACTGTTGGTACTCCAGCCAATATCTCAATGAGAGGTTTGGCAGTGGCACGCACTTTTTTTGAGGCGTATTCGGAAAGATATATGGCGGACATAAGACCGGTTGGAGCTGCAACAAGCATGGCGATCGCAGAAATCAGTATAGTCCCGCCAAAGACAGGAACTGCGCCAAATTCTCCGGAAGCACCAACCTGGTCTGGCCGGATCGAAGTTTGAGGGCTCCAGGTCAAACCAAACAGAAAATCACCCACAGGTATTTTCTGGAAAAAGCGAATGGCTTCAAAGAGTACGGATAGTACAATACCGATGGTGGTAAAGATGGCAATCAATGAACATAATATCAGAAAACAGCGCACAATTTGTTCCACGTGGTTTCTTGCCCGTAGTTTTGGACTGAAAAACTTAAAACCAATAAGTAACCCAGCAATTGCCATGACAATGATTGAAGCACTCTTGATATTTATACCTGTCTGCTGGAGTTGCTGATAGTGAATGGAAGCTTCGAGAAGCACCGGGTCAACAGTACTGCCAAAGTTCAGCCCCTGGGCAAGGTTTTTAACATCGTTTAGAATCAGTCCAAGTCTCTCAGGAGGAAGTGAGATGTACTTCTCCGGAAGAGATGAAACCACCATGGAGGAGATAACAGAAGGTTCTATAGCCTCCCAGATCAACAGAACAAGAAAAGTGGGCAGGATACACCACATTGCTATTAACATTCCATGGTAGGTGGGTCTTGAGTGCAGCTTACTTATACCGCCGATTGAATGTCCTGTTGTGAAGGCGTGTTTCCTTCCATAAGTATATCCAAAACTGACCAGCCCAAGAAGTATCGCTGTGAGTAGTAGATTTGACATCAGTGTTCCCTTACTCCAGATCCAGATTCAACTTTTTTCTCACAATCTCACCTTCAGCCAGGTAGATCACATCTTCCGCAATATTAGTTGCCCGGTCTGCAATACGTTCCAAATGACGCACCACCAGATAGAAGTTGAGAAGGGATGTGGTATGGCGGGGAGTGGATTCCATACCCTCGATAATCATTTTGTACCCTTTACTTCGCAGATCGTTGACCTCCTGATCCAGCAGGAAAATCTGTTTTGCAACTTCAACATTCCTATCCACCAGGGCATCAATGCTCATTTTGAGCTCAATCATGACTTTGTCGGCCATTTCCTGGAAATTAAAGGTGAATGCCGGGATATCAAATTGGGAAATATGTTTAACATGTTTAGCGATGAGAGCTGCGTAATCACCAATACGCTCCATCTCACTGTTAACTTTAATGACCGTCACCAGAAAACGAAGATCTCTTGCGACCGGCTGATATAAAGCCATGATCTTCAAACATTCTTCTTCTATTTCGATTTCTATCTCATCGATCTCCCAATCGGAAATAATTATCTCTTGGCCAAGTTCCACATCTCCTGATTCTATGACAGAGCACGCTTTACGCACCCTATCTTCCACCATGGAACCCATGGTTAAAAGCTTCTGCTGTAATCTGTCTATCTCGTAGTGAAAATACCTATCCATAACGCCTCTCGAGGTTGAATAACTGTTTGCGCTACACTGTAGAGGGGGATTGTTCGTCCAGGATTAGGATCATATTAGGATTGTGTTAATTGTCAGGTATAGCTTGACGAGTAAAGAATAATTTCTCTATATATGCACATTGTTCAAAATACGTACGAGTCCAATTAAGAGAGACATGAAGAAAAAACATATACTGATTATTGAGGACGATGAGGATATCCAGCAGCTTGTTTCCTTTAATCTGTTAAAGGCCGGATTTCACGTCACTTGTGCTGATGATGGTGAAGAGGGACTGATGCAACTCGGCAGGCAGCATTTTGACTGCCTACTCCTTGATCTTATGCTGCCGGGAATGTCCGGATATGAGGTATGTCGTACTATTCGTAAAAATGAAGAATACAACAACCTTCCGGTTATCATGCTTACAGCAAAGGGAGAGGAAAATGATATAGTCAAAGGCCTTGAGTCTGGTGGTGATGATTATATTACTAAACCTTTCAGCCCAAAAGTTCTCGTGGCTCGAATCAAATCTGTCCTGCGGCGTGGCCTTAAAAGGCCGGATGAAGAGGAAATTGAAAACAAAAAAAATAAACTTATCTGCTATGACGATCTTTGTATTGACCAGAGGCGACATGAAGTGAGGCTGGGGGAAAAAATAATCGACCTGACCATGACAGAATTTAACATCCTCCTCCTCCTTGCGAAAAAACCCGGATGGGTGTTCAGCCGACAGCAAATCATTGATAGTGTCAGAGGCTATGATTATTCGGTGACACCTAGGGCCATTGATGTTCAAGTGTTCGGACTGCGGAAAAAACTTGGTACAGTCGGAAAGCAAATTCAAACGGTCCGCGGTATCGGTTATCGCTTTAAAAATTGAGAGAATATGCAATCCAGAAAACTCATATATCATATTTTCCCGGCCAATATCCTGGTTACCATCGGAGCCATGCTGGTAATCATCTGGTACGGTTCATCCACCCTGCAGAAGTTTTATATGGATGAGTCTCGGGCCTCACTTCTGGCACGAGCTTATTCCATTGAAAAGCAGGTTCAGCAGTTACTGGATGAAGATGATATTTATGCTTTACGCGAGTTTCTACAGAACACAGCAAAAAAAACCTCCAGTAGAATTACTCTTATAGACCATACCGGCCTTGTCATCAGTGACTCACAGAAAGATCCTGATAATATGGATAACCACAAGGACCGGCCTGAAATTATGGAAGCTGCGAAGAATGGGGTCGGCTCATCCATCCGATTCAGTCAAACCCTTGGTGAAAGAATGCTCTATACTACTATTTCTCTAAGACAAGATGCTGTAGAAGATCGAGGGTCGATAAGTTGGCTGCTCAGGATTGCTGTTTCCGTGGACAAACTGGAGAAGACACTGGCCAGAGTGAAAAAAGATATGGCTGCTGCTATGGTTTTAGTGATTATTATAGCTGCCTTTGTAACTATCTATGTGTCTCGACGTATTACAAGTCCCCTCGAGAAAATAATCCAGGGAGCCGAACGTTTTGCAGTTGGTGAATTTTCTCCACACCTTATTCCTCCGGATAATGTTGCTACGGAAATAGCCACCCTGTCCCAGACTTTGAATTCCATGGCTGACCAGTTGAAAGATCGCATCTCTAAAGCTACTCGCCGTAAAAATGAGCTGCAGACGGTTCTGGATTCCATGCTGGCTGCGGTGTTGACCGTTGATAGTGATAGCAGAATAATCAGTTTGAATTCTGCAGCATCAAAATTGTTGAGTCTCAACAGTGCCAGAAGCATTGGTAAACCGGTAGAAGAGTTTATCCGCAATATTGACCTTCTGCAACTGATAGACAGGGCAAAGCACAGCGACCAACCCCTGGAGGATGAAATTAAGATTAGTACAAAGGAAGGTAATTATTTTCTGCACACCAATTGTGTACATCTCTATGATAAAGGTAATAAGAGTTTCGGCCTCCTTCTGGTTCTCCATGACGTGACCAAGATGCGGTTACTGGAAAATATGCGTAAAGATTTTGTCGCTAATGTTTCCCATGAATTGAAGACCCCGATAACTACCATAAAGGGCTCCATTGAAACGGTTCTTGATGACAAGCTCGAAGACAAGGAAAACAGTATCCACTTTCTGGAAACTGCTCTGAGAAAAACAGATCATTTAAATGCCATAATTGACCACCTTCTCCTTCTCTCCCGTATTGAACAAGAGGCTGAGGCTGAAAACATTGAGTTGCATCTTGAAGCACTGAAACCTGTGATTATAGAGGCCATGCACTGCTGTACTACCATAGCGATAGAAAAGAAGATACACCTGCAGCTCGATTGTCCAGACAATCTACTAATAAAAATGCATCCAGTTCTTCTGGAACAGGCAATGGTCAACCTGATTGTCAATGCAGTGCGATACAGTCACAGAGGAAGTGAGATTATGATTCGTGCCGAAAGAAAATCGGAGGGAAAACAGGATCAAATTTTAATCCTGGTGCAGGACTTTGGTATAGGAATTAGAGCGGACCATCTCCCCCGCCTCTTTGAACGCTTTTACCGCAGTGATAGGGCGAGAAGTAGAAAGATTGGCGGTACTGGCCTGGGTCTTGCCATTGTTAAGCATATTGCTCAGGCCCATAAAGGGGATGTTGAGGTAAAAAGTGAGGCGGGAAAGGGGACTTCTGTCTGTATCATTTTGCCGGGCTAAAGTAATAAATATTGAAGTATTAGTTCATCACTGAATAGCATAGTTTAACCGTAGCCTGTATAAAAAAAACCACCTACGAGTTGTGAAACAGTAAATGTCACAGCAGTAAATGTGTCCTTTGGCAGGAATAACAACTTAGGTAAAACTGCAAGTTAAGATGTTCAGTTTATAAGGTGATCAAGCCAAATATCTTGTCAGAAAAGGAGCATTTTTGCTTTTCTTAAAATTCGAGGTTATTTTCAAAAGCTTGGCGGAAAATGGAGTATTTTGTAATCAAAGATGGTTCCAGACAATCAGGAGAGTAAGTTGCTCCATTTCCATGCATCTGGATAACTAATAGTACTTTCGTTTCAAGCGTTGATATTGGCAGTGTGAATCTCTTAAGATTCCATTTTTACCGGATGTTTACCTTGTTCCTGTCCATTTCCCCTCCTCCTGTCATCAGCCCTGCATCTGGAGTATCATTAAATGTGGCAATTTCTGCCAAATACCCACTCTATCAGGAGGTGCACTATGAAAGTTTCACAAGCAGTCGATTTCCATCTGCAGTATCACCAAGCCAACTCTAAAAAAAAATACCGTTAAAACCTGTGAGTTCGTTCTTTCTCGCTTTACGGCACAATTCGGTAAACGTGATCTTGCCAGCATTTCCCATGAAGAAGTGCTGGCTTTTCTTTTGTCCCTGACCAAAAACAATAAGCAGGCAACCAAGAGAAACCGTTACTCAGCATGTCAAAATTATTGGCTCACA
>DEIL01000274.1:44976-53857 GCA_002352445.1 Desulfobulbaceae bacterium UBA2775 | reverse complement strand
GTGTCCCATACATAGCCTTGAGTTCCCAGAAATGCTTCGGCATTATCCCCTGTTGCCACCGCTACCCACCACTCGACAAGTTCATAGAATGCACTAAATGCAAGGCAGAACGAAACCACAAATATGAATTGCCACATTCTTCCCCGCACTACGCGCTTCCTTAGAATAATTTCTCTCACTATCAATGCGGGAACGAACCCCTGTGCAAAGTGACCCACTTTATCGTAATTATTTCTAGAAGAACCAAAAAATTCGCCCAGATAGTCAAACAGCGGTACTTCCGCATAGGTGTAATGTCCCCCAACCATCAAAATGATACAGTGAATAAGTATCAGCACATAAACCAATGGGGTCAGCCTGAATGATTGGAATGTTGCAGCCAGAATGACCGCGCCAATAATCGCCGGTATTACCTCCAATACCCAGGTGAACTGGTCTTTCGGTGCTACTCCTGACCAAACTAAAACGAGCCCGAAGATTATTGCCCAAAGATATTTGATAACCTGGTCCTCTTTAATCTCGTCAGTGTTGATGGCGTCGTAAAAAGTCCGATCTACGGCGTTGCAGGTTTTTAATGAAAACCCGACATACCATATGTATAGTCTGATCTCCATTAAAAACACTACGCCTTGTATATCGAACTTTTTCCATAGCCATCCGGGAGCTTCGAATAAACTTTTTACGAGTTTATCAGTGTTGATGAACTCTTAAAATTATTTCTGATTACGTACGAAACTCAGCTACGCCAAAAGCCTATGCGTAGGAGCCCAGTCCTCTGGGCGATTGTTGCTCCATAGCAAAAGTGTCAATTTAATCGCCCATGGGACTGGGCTCCTACAAAGCGTTGCAGTGTTTATGGCTGAGCTTCATACGTAATCAGAAACTTATTAATACATTTTAGTGCCCCATATTATTCGATATTATCACAAGAAACATGGAAAGCAAGAGATAATGGTGTTGTAAAAAGTTTGACCTGATTCCCCGGGGACTGAACAGGAAAGATAGTCAAAGAATCCCCAATTAAGCAAAAATTCAATGGAATGATATACCTTGACCGACAGGCTAAGAATTCCTATTGTTGCGTAACTCGTATTTGATTAGAATTTAACAGACCACAGGATAATTGTGCCCAGTCAACTTCTCTTAAACAAAGGAGCCAGGAATGCTTGAATTAAAAAAAGGCGATGATATTCTCGCTGCAGTGGGTGGTATCAACACCATCGATGAAGCCAGAGATCTGATAACCAGGAAACTTGATGACGAAAACCAGAAAAAACTGTCACCGATAAAAAACGAAGACGCTCTCATCAAAATTGCCAATGCTATCACCATGTGCACCCCGGACAGCGTTTTTATCAATAGCGGCTCCGCTGCTGACGTTCAATGGATCAGAGAATATTCACTTGGAAAAGGTGAAGAGAAAAAACTGGCCAAAGAGGGCCACACCATTCATTTCGACCTCCCCCAGGATCAGGCCCGTCTTGTTAACCAGACCTACTACATTATTAACGAAGGCGAAAAGATGAGTTCTCTTGCCAAATCTGTTCTACGTGCAGAAGCCATCGATTACATTAAAGAATTTATGCCGGGTATAATGACTGGAAAAACAATGATGATCGGGTTTTACAGTCGAGGTCCTGTAGGTGCCGAAGCTGCTATTCCTGCGATTGAAATATCATCATCCGGATATGTCCTCCATTCCGCAGAGCTCCTCTACAGAAACTGCTATAGCAATTTTGATGCCGAGGCTGAAAGAATTGGTCTCTTTTATTCAAACGTCCATTCAGAAGGAAACAATACTCCTGAAGATGTGCCCAATGCGCGTATTTTTATGGACAGAAGCTGGATGACTACTTTTTCAACATTCTGCACCTATGCAGGAAACACCCTACTGCTGAAAAAAGGCAACCACCGTTTCACCGTCGACTATGCCACCTATTACCAGGTTGAAAAACAGCTTTCGGAGCACATGTTTATTACCGGTATGACCGGCCCGGACGGTAGAAAAACATTCTTTGCCGGTGCTGCTCCTTCCGGATGCGGAAAAACAACTACCGCAATGGCAGGAACAGATTTTGTTGGAGATGATCTTGCCCAGTTCTGGATCGATGAAGGTGGCGTACTGCGAGCAATTAATCCTGAAAAAGGTATCTTTGGTATCGTGGAAGATGTCAACAGGGAAGGCGACCCCTACCTTATGGATTGTCTGCGGGGCGACGGAACTGAAGTTATCTGGTCAAACGTTCTCATTACTGATGGCGTACCCCATTGGATAGGTAATGGAGAGGCGTCACCTGATAAGGGTGTTAATTTCCAGGGAGAATGGCATAAAGGAAAAACTGACGACGCAGGGAATCCGATCCCCTTGTCCCATAAAAATTCCAGATGTACCCTGCTGGCATCAGAGATTGAAAACCATGCTACAAATTTAGCCGAAGATCCTGCAGGTGCACCGGTCAAAGTTATCACCTACTCGGGACGTGATGCCGACACCATGCCTCCGGTATGGGTGGCACGAAATGCGGATGAAGGTGTTGTCATTGGTGCTTCAATTGTATCCAAGGCAACCGCCACTGAAATTGGTGCCACAGGTGTGCGCAGGCAGCCATGGGCAAATGCTCCTTTTATCCCGGGCGCACTTTCAGATTATATGCGGGCTCAATTCACCTTCTTTAACTCTGCAAAATTTAGTGATAAAAGCAGGCCTGTAATGGCTGGGCTCAATTACTTTCTGACCCATGAAGACAGGGGTGGAGCAGGTACAGGACTGCTGGGAGAGAAAAAAGATGTGAAGGTCTGGCTCGGCTGGCTGGAACTCTTTGCTCATGGAGATGTCAAAGGCATAGAAACTGCAATTGGTTTCCTTCCCAAATATGATGATCTGGTTCCCCTGTTCAAGTCGATTGACAAGGAATATCCAAAAGCACTTTATGATATGCAATTTGCGCTCTATCTTGATAAAATCCTTGACCGCATTGAGCTGCAAAAAGAAGCCTATAGCAAAGAAGAGGATATACCCGGCGAGTTGTATGAGGTATATGCAAAGCAGAAAGCGGATCTTGAGCAGTTAAAAGAGAAGTTTGGTGCTATAGTTCCAGCAGACAAATTATGATGGCGTTGTAAAATCTCTTCACCTTCTTTGCTACCCGTCATTCCCGCCTTGTACGCGGGAATGACGGAGCCGAAGAGTTTTACCTCTGCATTGAATTACAACCCTGCAGTTATGAATATCAACTCTGAGAGCCTGTCGGGCCCTTTTATAATTACAGCTCTTAATACCTCCTCTCTTGAAACATATTCCCTGGTTCTCTCAGCAGTAAACATACCGCACAGCACCAACACCAGTTCCGATAATACGTTTGAACTGCACATTCCGGCTCCCTATAAAGAACGTGCCCTCTATGAAATCGCGACCTATGTCGAGGAGAACAGAGACTGGCCACCTCCCGCGCCCGCTGCACCCATATTCGCTCCATCCTTTAAAGCGATGAGCTTTCTGGTTATCGGCTCTCTTATTTTTATCTATTCTATTTCCGGCGACTGGCATCCGGGGTCAGTATGGTTCCAGAAAGGAGCCGGGGATTCAACTGCGATTCTCCAGGCCGGAGAATACTACAGGCTGGTTACAGCTCTTATGCTCCATGCAGACATTGTTCACCTGATGGGTAATTGCTTCCTTGGAGGTTTTCTTCTCCATTTTTATTTTAAAATATCCGGCAACGGCCTTGGTCTCTTCACCATGCTGACAACAGCAACCTTTGCAAATTATATAAATGTTCTGGCACATGGCCCGGGTCATCATTTTGTCGGATTTTCCACTGCAGTGTTCAGTGTTATTGGTCTTTTCTGCACCTCAGCTTACACTACGTCAACATCGACCATCAATTTTCACCTTTTCATGCCGATTATGGCAGGAATAGCTCTTCTTGCCCTGCTGGGCTCAGGAGGTGAACGAACTGACCTTGGTGCTCATTTTTTTGGGCTTATCATCGGCATGGCAGCAGGGATTTTTCTTCGCACCCAAAAAGCTAAAGCTATTCGCCGCTCAACTGCTATGCAAATGATTTTGACCATTCTCACATGCTCCGTTGCCTGGATAAGCTGGGTCAGGGCTTTTTCGCACACAGTTTCATAAAAACCTTTTATTTTTGTTAATCAGATTGCTTTCATCTTCATGAATTATTACTCTAGTACTACTTCACTCACTATTGGTTCTTTTGCCTTTCATTGTCACTCTTAGCAGATACTTGACATGTAAGATAACAGACCGCATCAGATAATTTCGATCAGGAGATTTTTATGTCCAACCAGGATCAACAGCCTCCATGGGGGAGGAAAAACAAACCTCAAACCCCGGAAGAAGTCGTAACACAGCTGATCAACAAGCTGCAGGATTTCTTCTCAGATAAAAAAAAGTCGAAACCGCCTGGTGATGGTGGTGAACCCGGCTCCGGCCCTTCTTCACCTTTTGCCAGTATAGGAAAGATTCTAGCCGTACTACTGGTAATTCTCATAGTTCAGGGCGTTTATTCATCTTTTTTCAAAATTGCCCCTTCCGAAGTCGGAGTTATACTTCGTCTCGGTAAATACTCAAGAACGACTTCTTCCGGTCTGCATTTCAAAATCCCATTTATCGATCACCTCTATAAAGTTGACGTAGAGAAGATCAGAAAAGAAGAATTCGGCTTTCGCAGCCGCTTTCCAAGTTCGCAGACCAGTTATGACAGGCAAAGGTATGATATGGAGTCTCTGATGCTGACTGCCGACAAAAATGTCATCAATGTGGCGTGGATTGTCCAATACAGAGTACAGGACGCTTACGCCTTCCTGTTTAAGGTAAAAGATGTGCGTCAGGCTATCCGCGATTTATCTGAAAGTGTTACAAGAAGAATTGTCGGCAATATGGACTTCGATTATGTGCTCAGTAATCGCGATCTACTGGCAGCCTCAGTAAAACAGGAGCTGCAGAAGGAGCTCAACCGGCTCTTTCCCGACAAATTGTCAGGAGTTAATATTGGAACCGTCCAGTTCCAGGATATCAACCCTCCCGACACCGTTAAACCAGCTTTTAACGAGGTAAACGAAGCTGACCAGGATATGAAACGACTGGTGAACGAAGCTCAGGAAACCTATAACAGAGTTATCCCGAAAGCCAGAGGTGATGCAAAGAAGATTGTTGAAGAAGCACACGGTTATAAGGCGCAGCGTATAAACATTGCCACAGGTGAAACCAAGCGGTTTCTTGAGATCTTCAAGGAGTATAAAAATGCTCCCGATGTTACTCGCAAACGTATGTATCTTGAGACCATGGAAAAAGTCCTGCCAAACGTTGAATCTGTATATGTCATTGACAAGGACCAGCAGGCCCCCCTGCCGCTGTTGAACATCTCTTCTCAAAGCGGCCTTTCGGCAACTCAGCCTAAATAGACTGATACTAAATAAGGAAATACAAATGAAACAAATAGTACAATTTTTGCTTGTCGGTCTTGTTCTCCTGGCGATCGCCGTGGTGTATGATGGTTTTTTCATCCTCGAGGAAGGTCAACAGGCCGTAATTACACAGTTTGGTGCCCCTGTTGGAGAACCTGTGACCGAAGCAGGACTGCATTTGAAAATGCCCTTTGTCCAGCAGACAGAGACTTTTGAAAAGAAAATTCTTATCTGGGATGGCGACCCCAACCAGATCCCGACCAATGATAAAACCTACGTTTATCTCGATGTTACCGCCCGCTGGCGAATTTCGAATGCCCTGAAGTTTCTCCAGGCAGTGAAAACAGAAGCCGGCGCCCAGTCAATGCTAAGTGATATTATAAACGGTACTGTTCGCGATATGGTCAACAAAAACGACCTGATCGAAATTATCCGAAGTTCCGACTGGTCTGAGGATACGATGTCTCCAACTACCTCCCGAAGAACAATCGGCAGAAAACCTGATCAGGGGCGTGATATTATTTCCAACCATATTCTAAGAATCGCCTCCAAGATAACACCGCAATACGGTATCGAGCTGATTGACGTGATGTTTAAACGGGTGAATTATATTGAATCAGTTCGTCTGAAGGTGTATGACCGGATGATCTCTGAAAGAAAACGAATAGCTGCGGAAAAACGATCCATGGGTGAAGGACAGAAAGCGGAAATTTTAGGAACCGTAGAACGTGAGCTGAAAGAGATTCTCTCCGAGGCTACCCGTGACGCACTTGAAATCAAGGGTAAAGCTGACGCGGAGGCTACAAGAGTATATGGTCTTGCCTATTCCAGGGATCCTGATTTCTTTGCCTTCCAGAAGACGCTTGAGAGCTATAAAAAGGTGATCGGAGATAAGACCTCCCTCGTTCTCTCTTCTGATTCAGATCTATACAAGTACCTGAAATCGGCAGAAGGTAAATAAAGCATTATGGTGCGAAGCCGGGAAAGATTATTTCCCGGCTATCGTTCTTCGTCCGTCCTGTCCAACCCATCTCGAGTTCCGGGGTAGACAGGAGACTGATCTCCTTTGAAGGCGATCCGTCCTTTTGCAGTAAGAAGATCATAAAAATCATTAAGCTGATCCTCGGTCTCAATTTCGTCCTCTTCAAGCTGTTCAAATCTGCAGTTGCAGTTGCTCAACTGGCCCTCACACCAGGGGCATACCTCCACAGTACAGCCCAGCAGATGGAACTCCCCTTCTGCCACACCACAGGCGGAACATATAGATGAGCTTCCTTTCTTAAGACTTTTATAATCTTTAAGTCCACCTATCTCTTTACACCTTTCAAGAAAAGCCGCCTGAGACTTCAGACCAAAATGGGAAAGCAGCTGTTCGTCGATTTTTCCACCATATTCACCAAGAAAGGCTATCGTTTCATCAGACACAGCATAGAGATACGCATTGCTCTCTGTTATTGCCACCAGGAGGAAAACACCTTGCCTGTTCATGAGCGTTGCAATCCGGACGATTCCCTCTTCACGTGCCTCTGGCAGGGTAGAATAATATTCCCGCAATAGTGCTAAAATCAACCTGTCCTGTTTGTAATGATCTGCCAACGACAAAGCACGATGTTGATCACCCTCAGGAACGGCATATTTGATATACAGCCTTATTTCTTCAAGCCATTTTTCCAGACTATCTTTTCTTGACATCGCCTTCCTTCTCCAGAATTATAATCAGTTCTCTTCTTCCTCTTCCGACCTATATTCATTTGCCCACACCCTAACCACGACAAACAGGAAAAGCTTGGGATAGGCGGGGCCAAAAAAGATGAATTGCCGAAAAATCAACCCTGTGTTACATTGTGTCACTGCAATACATTCTGGATAAATTCCTTCCGGCACAACTCTCATGTCTCCATGGCAGGCCTTTAGTAATATATTACAGTCTTGCGTCAATTCGCGCATCTTTTCAGGCCACCGGAAATTAAACAAAATGAAGTGTGTGTTCCAACCAGGAGTCACCGTTTCAAAAACCATGAGGTATCAACATGTCTGAACATATAGCCAAACTCATCATTGATGACATAACCTACGAACTGCCAATCATTAAAGGCACATCAGATGACAGGGCAATCGACATCCAACAGTTGTTAAAAAAAACCGGCCTCATAACCCTTGACAGCGGTTATATGAATACTGGAGCCTGCACCTCTTCCATTACCTACCTCGACGGCAAGAAAGGTATTCTCAATTACAGGGGTTATCCTATTGAAGATTTAGCAGAAAACTGCACTTTCACTGAGGTCGCCTACCTGATAATCCATGGCGAGCTGCCTACTTCTGAAGCCATGCTATCCTTCAAAAAGGACATGGTGCGATTCGCTTTACTGCATGAAGATATGATCCATTTTTTTGACAGCTACCCATCAACCGCGTCCCCAATGTCAATTCTCTCAACGACGGTAAATGCTCTCCATAACTACTATCCCGAAATGGATGATGCAGATGACCCCTACGGCGGCTACACCGCAACTGCAGCTCGTCTACTTTCCAAGACCAGAACTATCGCAGCTTTTTCTTATAAGAAAAGCGTAGGACATCCACTTGTGTACCCGAGTCCAAAACTTGACTATTGTTCAAATTTCCTCAATATGATGTTTGACCGCCCCAATCTACCCTATGTGATTATGCCTGAAGTTGTCTCTGCCCTTAACAAACTGCTCATCCTTCATGCGGATCATGAACAAAACTGCTCAACATCAACTGTTCGTCTAGTAGGCAGTTCAGGTGCCAACCTCTACGCCTCTATTTCCGCCGGTGTGAGCGCACTCTGGGGACCGCTGCATGGAGGAGCAAACCAGGCAGTGATTGAGATGCTTGAGAATATTTACGCAGATGATAAAGACTTCGAAAAATATATCGCCAAGGCCAAGGACAAGAACGATCCATATCGATTGACAGGGTTCGGCCACCGGGTCTATAAAACCTTCGACCCCCGGGCAAGAATAATTAAAGAAGCCTGTGATAAAATTTTCGAGCAACTGAACGTAATTGATCCCCTTCTTGATATTGCCAAAGAGCTGGAAGAACGGGTCAGCAACGATGAGTATTTTCTCAAGAGAAATCTCTATCCGAATGTCGATTTTTACAGTGGCATTATCTACCGTGCCATGGGGATACCAACAAATATGTTCCCGGTAATGTTTGCTCTTGGACGAATGCCCGGCTGGATAGCCCAATGGACTGAAATGAAGGAAGACCGGTCAAGGATCGGCAGACCTCGCCAGATTTATACAGGCCATGCTGAAAGAGAATTTGTGGCTATGAAAGACAGGTACTAACCCGACTAGTCGAAAAACTTTCAGTCTCGCTGGATAAGTACCTTGAAAGTAAATGGAACGACATAATTTCAAAATATACTCCCTGGTTCGAAGTCTACGCTTATCTCTTATTTTTTATTACAGAAATT
>DEIL01000274.1:42218-44966 GCA_002352445.1 Desulfobulbaceae bacterium UBA2775 | reverse complement strand
CTAATGTTTTTTGCCCAGGTTAGTGCCAACTTCAAAATTTACAACAAGCGGCACACTGAGCTCAAAAGCATTTTCCATGGCATCCTGGATAAACGGCTGACTCTTCTCCAGCTCGCTTTCAGGCAGTTCAAAAACCAGTTCATCGTGAATCTGCAGCAGCATTCTGGCAGACAGGCGATTGCGCTTAATTGCCTTCTCACAGTCTATCATTGCCAGTTTGATAATATCAGCTGCTGAGCCCTGTATCGGTGTGTTGATTGCTGTACGTTCAGCCAACTGCCTCCTGACCCTGTTTTTGGCATGGATCTCAGGAACACTCCTGCGCCGGTTAAGTACGGTCGTTACATAACCCAGTTCTCTTGTCTGCTCAACAATAGCTGTCATAAATTCCTCGACACCTGAATATAACCTGAAATAGCGGTCAATGAATCTTTGCGCTTCCTTCCTGCTTATTTCCAGCTGATTCGAAAGACCGAAGCTGCTCATGCCATAAACAATTCCAAAGTTGATACTCTTCGCTACCCGCCGCATGTCCGAGGTCACAAGAAGCTCTGATATGCCAAATATTTCAGCAGCTGTCCTGGCATGAATATCGGCACCGGCGATAAATGCATTCATCAGAGCCTTATCCTTTGAATAGTGAGCCAGTACCCGCAGATCAATCTGCGAATAGTCGGCAGAGAGGAAGATCAGCCCCTCACCGGGGACAAAGGCTTCACGAATTCTGTTCCCTTCCTCTGTTCGTATGGGGATATTCTGCAGGTTCGGATCACTGCTGGACAATCGACCTGTTGCTGTTACTGCCTGATTAAAAGAGGTATGAATTCTCCCCGTTACAGGATCTTTCAGTTTGCTCAACTTTGCCACATAGGTGGATTGCAGCTTTGCCAGTGTCCTGTACTGCAGCATTTTTTCAGGCAGAGGGTGTTTCCCTGCCAGTTTTTCAAGAACCTTGACATCCGTTGAGTACCCGGTTTTTGTCTTTCTCCCATGGGGGAGCTGCAGTTCCACAAAGAGAACCTGCCCGACCTGCTTGGGTGAATTAATGTTGAACTCATGCCCCGCAAGGGTGTAGATATCTGTTTCAAGCCGGCTTAGTTTTTCTGTAAACTCGCGGGACAATTTTTGAAGAGCAGTGTCATCAATGCAGATTCCGGCAACTTCCATTTCTGAAAGTATTGAAACAATGGGCATTTCAACGTTATAAAAAAGTTCACCCAACTGTTTTTCTGCGAGAAGAGGTTCAAAATCCTGCCAGAGTAAAAGAGCACCATACACATCTTCACAGCTGTACAGGGTGGCTGCATCAATATCAACATAGGCAAAACAACCCTCCCGCTTATCCCCCGAGACGACTTCATCAAAGGACGTCAAACAGACACCTCTCTCCAGACAGAGATCATCAAGTTTCAGAGATCGTCCACCACTTTCGGTTAGATACGCAGCTATGAGAGTATCAAAGAGGTTGCCGCCAAGCTCAAGAGACCACTGCTGCCTGAGCACCGTGATATCATATTTCAGGTTATGTCCTATCTTTTGTACGCTTTTAGAAGTAAGGAACGGCTCCAGAGCATCTCGAACTGTTTCCTCAGGTAACTGCCCTTTGCACAACTCACCATGTTCATCAAGATGGCCAACAGGAATATACCACGCTCGCTTTAAATCTATGCTGAAGGAAAGACCCACAAGTTTTGCCATCCTGGCATTCAATGACGTCGTTTCAGTGTCAACGGCAAGTATTTCACAACCTTTGAGCACTGCAACAAATTCGGCTAACTGCCCGGCTGTCCTTACAGTTGCAAACCCGGATGTCGGTACCGGTTTCGCAGTATCAATCCCTTTCAGCAAACTGGAGAATTCAAGCTCTCCATACATATCAGCAAGTTGTTCATCGTCCGCCAATCCAAGTTGATAATGTTCCAGGGATAGCGGTACTTCAACATCAGTTTTAAGCCTGATCAGATCTCTTGACAGATACGCCAGTGATTGACCTGCAATGATCTTCTCCTTCATTTTCGATTTTTTCATTGAATCTATATTTTCATAAATTCCATCCAGAGAGCCATACTCATGAATCAACTTTTCGGCGGTTTTCAAGCCAACCCCCTTCACCCCGGGTATATTATCTGCACTGTCCCCAATCAGGGCAAAGGTGTCCAGGAGTTGCGTCATTGATACCTTGTATTTTTCCTCAACTTCAACGGGAGTCATGATTTTATCATTCATGGGATCCCACATTACAGCGCCGTCTCCAACAAGCTGCAGAAGATCTTTATCCCCTGAGACAATGATAATCTTATGTCCAAGCTGCTTTAACAACAGGGTGGCTGAGGCAATCAGATCATCTGCTTCCACTCCTGTTTTCTTCAAAAGAGGTATCCCTGCCGCCTCTACATATTTTTTTATATACGGAATCTGAAGGGAAAGATCCTCCGGCATCGGGGGGCGGTTAGCCTTGTATTCTGCATATAATTCATGACGAAAAACATCTCCCTTGCTGTCAAAAACAACAGCCAGATATTTTGGTGCTTTTTCACGTATAAGTCTCTTAACAATATTGATGAACCCCAGTACTGCATGGGTTGGAAATCCTTTACTGTTAGAGAGTGGTGCTATCGCATGATATGCCCGGTATATATAGGCACTGCCGTCAATCAGATAGATTTCTTCTTGCACAATTTTCCTGCTCCCAGAGTCCAACCCTTGTCCAGTATTTCTGTTGAAAAGTTAGTCTCTTATATGTGTGAT
>DEIL01000274.1:21487-42179 GCA_002352445.1 Desulfobulbaceae bacterium UBA2775 | reverse complement strand
TGCGCGGGAATGACGGAATGGTGCAGAATTTGGTTTTTTACGAGTTTGTCATGTGTCAGGATTAAACAAAAAGCCCTGAGCGTAAAACACTCAAGGCTTATATTAATTGAAAAGATTAGTGACTTTATCCTGCTGATCTCACCCAGGTAGCCTGCGGTCCCTTATCGCCGCTGGTTTCACCGAAGATCACACTATCCCCTTCAGTAAGATCATCCATATTAATGTTCTTCAGAGAGTTCTCATGGAAGTATATATCCCTCTCATCTGCCGATGTTATAAAACCATAGGATTCATGGGGAGACAATTTTCTTATCACCCCTACCCCGTCGGTTGGAGCAGCATGATGGGGATTTTTTTTGCTCTTCCGTTTCTTTCTTTGAATTTCCTTCAGCTGTAAGGTCAATACATTGAAAGACTCCGTCAAAGCAAGGCGGACAGTTTCAGCCTTCCTCGTGACTACGACGGTGTCATTTGGTACAGTTGCAACAAGCTTGATCTCAAACCCTCCCTCTTTATGATGGGCAGTGGCTTCAATGCTGACACGTAAATGGAGAACAAAATTAGGATAATGACGAACAAGTTTTTCTTTTTCTTCCTGGATTCTAGCCTGCCAACCTTTACGTAATTCAACATTTCGGGCTTCGATCTTAAGTTCCATATAGTTCCTCCATCTCTAAGTCAAACAGGGAGAGATCCCCCTGTTCTCCACATGTGCCCTCGGGCACATTCCCTGCAGGATAGTCTCAACTCCCGGCAACTAAGAACCTTCTCACATAAAACCCGAGAGTCTGAACTATTCTGCCCATGCTTATATTATATGCCACTCAGAACGAGAATCAAGGATAACCGATTCTTTCTCTTCCAATACTTCAGCCTGGGATACTTTTAACTGAACTTATTTTTCAGGACTAGCTATTCCGATACTTTCCTAGTAAAATGCTGTCGCTAAAAGATCGTACCAAAGCAGATCAGGAAAGTTGCTGTGAAAAGCCAAAAGACTGGAATTATTCTCCTCAATATGGGCGGCCCCGACAAACAGGACGACGTCGCTCCCTTTTTATTCAATCTCTTTTCCGACCGAGATATTATTCAGCTTGGTCCTCGATTTTTACAAAAGCCCATTGCATGGTTTATATCCCACAGACGTGCTCCCAAAAGCAGGGCAATTTACGCTAAAATTGGAGGAGGATCCCCGCTTCTTGGGATTACTCTGCGACAAGCCTCTGCGTTGCAGAAGAGTCTCACAGAAAAAGGTGCTTTCCAGGTAACGGTTGCCATGCGTTATTGGCCCCCCTTCGCGGATGAAGCCGTGAATTTTCTGCAAAAGCAGGGAGTCGATTCAATAATAGCGCTCACTCTTTACCCCCATTTTTCGAAAGCGACCACAGGATCTTCAGTGAACCATCTGAAAAAGAGCCTGACCCGCCTGGCCCCCCATCTGCCCCTGAAAGTTATCTCCTCATATCCGACTCAACTTTCATATACTAAAGCGCTTGCTGAAAACATTACAAAAGGTCTTCACTACTTTAAAGACAACAATGTACAGATCATCTACTCTGCCCACAGCCTCCCTGTATCATTCATTCAGGATGGAGATCCGTATGTTGACCATATCAAAAAAACAATTGCTGCAGTAGAGCGAATTACCGGACAAAAAGGCAGGTTATGCTATCAGAGCAGAAGTGGGCCGGTGGAATGGCTGTCACCTTCTACACCGGAAATGCTTACGTTACTAGCAGAGGAGGGATGTAAAAATATCCTGGCGGTTCCCATCAGCTTTGTCTCCGATCATGTTGAGACACTTTATGAGATAAATATGCTTTACAGAAAACAGGCTGAAGAGCTGGGTATGCACCTTCTGTCCACACCTCCCCTGAACACTCAGCCACTCTTCATCGACTGCTTGAAAGACCTTGTACTTCAGGCACAGAAAAAAAACAATCACTCATGAGTACTCGTTTGTGAGCTTTGAAATCGACGCATCCTCACGTTCATCAGAATTCCAAGGGCAAGCATGGTGGTTAACAGAGAAGAGCCTCCATATGAAACGAGCGGTAGCGGAATGCCAACAACCGGTAAGAAACCGAGAATCATCAACAGATTTATTATCGCCTGCCAGAAAATAAGCGTAACAATGCCGAAGGCCAGCAGGACTCCAAATCTATCCTTTGCCTGCATTGCGACGTAAAGTCCCCATAGCAGCAGCAGAAAGTAGAACCCGAGAAAAATGAAACTCCCTGTAAACCCCCACTCTTCCCCCCAGACGGAAAAAGCAAAATCCGTATGACGCTCAGGTAAAAAGTGAAGATGCCCCTGGGTGCCTTCCAGGTAGCCCTTACCAAACTTCCCACCGCTGCCGACGGCTATTTTGGACTGTACAATCTGGTAACCATGTCCCATCGGATCCTTTTCCGGATTGAGAAAAGTCTGGATGCGCTGTTTCTGATATGGCTTCAGCAACTGCTCCCAGGCAAACACTCCAAGCCCCAGCGCCAAACTACCCAGAATTGCATATGTAGAGGCTCGGAGTTTTACAAAGACCGTCATGGAAACGAAGATAATCCCGAACAT
This sequence comes from Desulfobulbaceae bacterium UBA2775, assembly GCA_002352445.1. Classification (GTDB taxonomy): domain Bacteria; phylum Desulfobacterota; class Desulfobulbia; order Desulfobulbales; family Desulfocapsaceae; genus Desulfomarina. The sequence continues at coordinate 39,608 of DEIL01000274.1, read as the reverse complement.
CAATGCTGTACCAAGGTCAGGTTGGAGAAGGATAAGCACAAACGGCACGGCGGCTAAAACCACAGGCACCACCAGCTGTTTAATAGAATACCCATCGACAACTTCTTTTCGTGAATAGAAACTGGCCAGGGCAATCACCAGCATCAATTTTGCCGGCTCCGAAGGCTGCAGTTTAAAAAAACCCAGGTTAATCCATCTCTGCGCACCACCGGCTTTATCGCCGACAAAAAAGGCTAATACAAGCATGGATATTATCAGCACATAGAAAGGATAGTTCAATGTGTGCAATATCTGATAGTCCAAACTGAGAATAAATATAAACGCCATGATTCCCATCAGAAAAAAATAACCCTGCCTGACATATGGTGCAACTCCATACGTGTGGTGTGGATACGATGCACTGTAGAGATTGAAGAATGCCATTATGCAGACCATACAGATGAAAAGCATGAGAATCATATCAAAATGTTCAAATAACCTTCTATCTATTTTAATCATAAACTTAACCTTGATGGCGTCGTAAAAAGCCCGATCTACTGAGCCACTATTTTCTGTTGCGTTTTCAACTTATTGCGGAAGTATTCTTTCATGATTGCCTTTGCTATCGGTCCTGCCCCTGAACCGCCATGAAGCCCATGCTCTACAAGGACAGTCACGGCAATCTCCGGATTCTCTGCGGGAGCAAAACAGGTAAACCATGCATGATCCCTGTATTTATAAGGGATATCTTCTTCCTTCAGGTGCCGGTATTGGGCGAGTTTAACAACCTGGGCGGTACCTGTTTTTCCACCAATCCTGAGGCCTTCAATGGCAACACGTCTGGCTGTTCCACGTTTGCCATGAACCACCTCCTCCATGCCTGCTCTGATTAATCGAAAATAGCGATCGTAGCCTTCTACTCTACTCATTAATTCCGGCTTAAAACTTTCGATGACATTGCCTTCCGGATCAACGACTTTCTCCACCAACTGAGGTCGATATACCAGCCCCCCATTTGCCAGAGTTGCAGTCATCACACACATCTGGAGCGGTGTAACAAGATTAAACCCCTGACCAATGGCTACTGACAGAGTTTCACCTTCCTGCCATTTTTTCTTTCTGTTTTTCTGCTTCCATTCTTTCGTAGGCGTCAAACCACTTTTTTCATGTTCCATATCAACGCCGGTCTTTTTCCCAAGACCAAGCTTTTGAGCGAATTCTGCAAGAGCGTCTACGCCAACTCGCTGGCCAACCTGGTAAAAATAAACGTCGCAGGACTGGCTAATTGCTTTTTCCAAATTGACCGGACCGTGGCCACTATGCTTCCAGCACCTGTACGTCCTGTTGCCGAATCTATAAAATCCCGGGCAATAGAAAACAGTATTTTCATCTATAGCACCTTTGGCCAACCCGGCCAGTGCGGTAACCATTTTATATGTAGACCCAGGAGGATAGACGCCCTGAATAACTTTATTGAGAAGTGGATGTTTCGGATTGTCGAGCAGGGCCTGCCAGTTTTTATACGATATACCACCTACAAAATCTCTGATATGAATAGAGGGTGCAGAAACTGCAGTAAGTAACCGTCCGCTGTTGACTTCCATGGCAACAACAGCTCCTGCTTTTTCCCCGGCCTCCATATAACCTTCAGCTATCTGCTGAAGCTCTGCATCCAGGGTAAGAGTAATCTCTCTTCCGGGCAACGGTTCAATAGATTTCAATAACTGCTGCTCAAATCCTCTGGCGTTAACCTCAGAATAATTGTGCCCTTTCTCTCCACGAAGATCACTCTCCCTCAGCCTTTCAAGGCCTCTTTTACCTATAAGATCCCCACCTCTATAAATTTCCTGATCGACTTTAGCCAGCTCCTTTTTACTGATCGACCCCAGATACCCCAGGGTGTTCGCAGCAAAATCTCCATAATGATAAACCCGTACCGGCTGAACCTCTGTCCTGACACCGGAAAACTCCTGATTATGATTTTCAAGATAGGCCAGGGTCTTCCAATCAATATCCTCTTTCAGACGGATGGGGAGATATTTGGGGGTGCCGGAAGCCTCCCTTATTTTTTCCCACAACCGTGAAACATCCACGTCAAGAACAGGGGCAAGTCTATGCAGAACATCGCTGACATCATGTGAATCTTCCTGGATGAGAACGACATTAAAAGACGGCCGATTCGTTACGATCTCCCTGCCATTCCTGTCAAGAATATGTCCCCTTGGCGCAATCGCCTGTCGCACCCGAACCCTGTTACTGTAGGCCCGGTTTTCATACTCTTTTCCGTTAGTAATCTGCAGGGACCACAAGCGCAGGACTATAATTGCAAAGAAAACAAGCACCACAACAACGGCACCCAGTAATCGTTTCTTCAGTACATCCAGCGCACCGTCGTCACGTTCTGTTATATCTTCTATTTCTTTGAAAAATAACTTTAAGCTCACGAGCCAACCAATACCTACAAAGATTCACGAGATCTACGTCGAGGTGGGGTGGACAGCATACGACGCTTTTGAAGATACTCAAACAAACTGTTAAACAGTAAAAAAAGTGGTGCCGCGGCAACCACAACCAGAGCTGTTCTTCGGGTAGTCTCACCCCAGGACCACTCCGGTAATACTTCCGGCAGTGCCAGTGAATAAACAAAGTAGAAAAACATCTGCATAAGAAAATAACTGGCCCCGACTAGAGGAATCTGATAGGTGGATTCCTTTACAGGGCTGTTGCTTGTCAATACTTTTAGGAGAGTAAAAGTCAAAAGGCATAGAAGCGGATAAAATCCGAGATGAATACCGGCAACAACATCCATCACCCATCCCAGTGTAAAAACAAGTGCTATACCGGGAATCCAGGCAAAACGATAGCCCGCAAAGGTAACAAGGACAAAAACAAAATCAGGTCTTCCAAACCATACAGGGAAAAGTTGCAGTAGTGTTGTCTGGGCAACTATTAATACTATCCCAAGCACCCAAAACGAAAACAATAACATCCGTTTTGATTACCTCTCAGTAGACAGATTCATATCTTCTAAAATCTTCTTCCTGTTAATTGGATCAATAAAGACAAACTCCAGTTTCTGAAAATCAACACCAGGTTTAACCTCAATTTCCAGGAACATCCCCCGTCTCTTTTTATACACCGCAGAAACCGTTCCAAGAGGAATGCCAGCTGGAAAGACACCGCCTATTCCCGCTGTAACAATATGGTCACCAACACTCACATCTGCATTTTTCAGAACGTAATGGAGCACATACCCCTTTTCACCAGCTCCTTTCAAAATGCCCCGCACCCGATTCTTTTGTATCATTCCATCTATGGCGCTGCTCGGGGCGTTGGCCAGTAGAATCTTGGAATAGTTTTCTCCCGTATGAATCACCTGCCCCACTGCACCACCTGGAGCAAAAGCAATCATCCCCTCCAATACATCATCACTTTCTCCCCGATCTACTACGATGGTCTGATACCAGTAGGCCGGATCCTTGCCGACAACCCGGGCAGCAAGAGGTTTAAAGCCATGTTTTTCCTTAAACTGAAGAAGTTCCTGAAGATGAAGATAGGAACTGTATCCTTCTCTGTACTCTCCGAGTTCAGAGAGATATTTATCGACAAGACCATGCAGCCGTTTGTTTTCTGCGCGCACATTCCAAAGGGTAACATAGTTTTTTTTAAAGGCTGTGATTCCTGCGGTAGCTCCAGTTACCACACTTTGCAGGGAACCGATAAAATCGAGAGTAAGTCTATGGGATGTGCCAAAAGTTCCTCCAAACATTGAACCGAGGAGCAACAGACCGGCAACAAACAGAACAGACACAAGCAGGAGAATCCTCAAAGTAGCAAAAAGGGAGCTCCCGGCTATGGTTTTTTTGGGTTTTTTTCTCACAGATCACTACTATTCGGAAAAGAACTTACCCGACAAGTTGGAAAATTTTTTGTATTGCTAGATAAGAATCTTATTGCAGCTATTTGCCAGCCAAGTTTAATCGTACTTTATAATTTCTTGTTTTTTATTGCACCTTTTATAGAGTAAGGCACTAATCTATAGTAACCTCACGAAGAATATCTATATTATCAAGAGCCTTTCCCAATCCCAGAACCACAGAGGAAAGAGGATCTTCCGCAACAATAATGGGCATCCCCGTTGCTTCCTTGAGACATTGATCGAGATTCTTAAGCAATGCTCCACCACCAGTTACAACAATTCCATTATCAACAATATCTGCGGCCAGTTCAGGAGGAGTCACCTCCAGAGCAACCCGTACTGCTTCGACAATGACGTCAACCTGCTCTCCTATAGCAGACTGAATCTCTTTTGCTGAAATCTGAAGAGTTTTCGGCACACCTGAGACGAGATCCCGACCCTTAATATCCATCATCTCATAGGGCTCTTCCGGCAATACATTACCTATTGTGGTTTTGATCAATTCAGCAGTCCTCTCTCCTATTGCCAGGTTATGTTTACGCTTGATATATTGGAGAATTGATTCATCCATTTTATCACCTGCCACCCGGACAGACTTGGCGTAAACAATACCGGCAAGTGAAATGACTGCTACCTCTGTTGTACCACCACCAATATCAATTATCATATTAGCCGTTGGTTCGGTAATGGGCAATCCGGCCCCAATTGCAGCAGCCATAGGCTCTTCGATCAGATAAACTTCCCTGGAACCTGCCGATTCAGCAGATTCTTTCACTGCTCTTTTTTCAACCTGAGTGATTCCGGATGGAACTGATATCATAATCCGTGGATGAACTAGAGTTCTCCTGTTGTGCACCTTGTTTATGAAATACCTCAGCATAGCTTCAGTCACTTCGAAGTCCGCAATGACACCATCTTTGATTGGTCGGATAGCTGTTATATTCCCCGGTGTTTTCCCCAGCATCATTTTCGCTTCCTGCCCTACTGCCAGAACCTTATTTCCGCGCTTGTCCTGCCTGACTGCCACGACAGTGGGTTCCCGAAGAACGATTCCTTTACCCTTTACATAAAGAACACAATTAGCTGTCCCCAGATCAATTGCCAGATCATTGGATAGCCAGCCGAACAAAAAGTTTAATGGTGAGTACATATAGTTTCCCTTGCAATAGAAGCTCTATCAACGAAGCCTTTTGTATATCCGTTCGATGAATTTCGAAGTATTTTTTGAGTTGTTGCCATACACACAAGTGGTTAATATTTCCCTACAGAACCACGAAATATACCAAACCTGTTTTTTATTGGCAACAAATATGCTGGAAGCCCCAAAAGATTATCCAAATGCTATTGACACATAGAAAAAACCCTGGTATTGATACCCGAGTTTTTCTTCAAGAACACCACCGTGGGGCTATAGCTCAGCTGGGAGAGCGCTTGACTGGCAGTCAAGAGGTCGTCGGTTCGATCCCGACTAGCTCCACCAATGAATACAGGGTGTTACAGTCATTTTACTGTAACACCCTTTTCTTTTAGGGTCACTTTAGTAACAGCGATTTTAGAACCCTTTTCTTCTCATACGACCACTAAATAATAATAGTTGGCGGGATTTCTCGAGCCTCTGCTTGACCTCTGCCGCCCTCAGTCTCCGTTCTCTTAATCGGCAGCCAATCACAACTGAAGTGAGCCAAAATAAATGGACACCAACTCTCAAGAAAAATTCCAAACCAACTCCGAAATTTTCTGGAAGAATCATTTACTACAAACTGCTCCATTACGGGGAAGATTTTTAGATAGGATTATTTATGAACTTAACAGGAAACACCTTAACCCAAATCATCTGTAAAGTGGTCTAACCAGCTAATAGATCCTTCATCGGTCATTTGACACAACCAAGTGGCTGTGTTACAATGACCACATTGTGGTAGTCTAATTTTCAAGAGCTCTTGGTCATGAAAGAACTTGTTCGATGTCGCCCATGTGGTTTTATAATAGAGGCTGAGAAGCTGGGAGATGTTTGTCCAGCATGCGGGATATCCCGCAAAGCTTTTGAACCCTATCGCGAAAAGGTTTCATTCAACAGGCTCCGTCTGCTAAACCTCGATATACATCCTATTACTATTCATCTTTCTCAGACCTTTGTTGTAACCATTCCTCTCCTAATTATTATCATTTATTTTTTCAATAGTTTTCAACCCGTTATCATTAAAAGCGTACTTATATTTTCTGTTTTTGTACTCCCAATAACCCTTGTATTAGCCATATTAAGTGGAGTAGTTGACGGGTTAATCCGATTCAAAACACTTAAAACACCACTACTTAGGATCAAAATTATCTTTAGTATAATCATCCTGTTATTATCAATAACAATGATGATTGTAGCCCCACAGGAAAATTATGGTCTCTGGACCTTTATCTTAAGCGTTCTATGCCTTGCTATAGGAGTTCGGCTTGGTTTGTGGGGGAAAAAACTTATCAACGTAATACTTCCTGGCACTTATCCACTAAATAAGGGTAAGAAGAAGTAAGCTATCAAAAACTCTGCACTACTTAATATTTCTACTGAGGTTACAGCATCTGAGCAGTCATCTTAGATGGACCTTCCCCCTGTGTCTCTGGTTCTTAGAAGGCGGAAAGCCTAACACTTTTGCACTTGCAGCCCGTCCTAGATAATTACAAACAGATTATCAACCGGGATAATTGCTCCATTCTTCCAGCATCGGATGATTGATAGTACTTTCGTATCAATAGTTGATATTGGCAGTGTGAATCTCTTGAGATTCCATTTTTACCTGATGTTTACCTTATTACGTATATAGACTGTGAGGCTACCGTTTGACAGGGGCGAGTGAATTGCTGACAGGATTCTTAGGAGATACAGGAAACACCTTTCGTCAAAGCATGCAGCAACATTGATTATCTTCGTTTTGGCAACGTTAAGTTCAATGATAAGTCGCTGACATAGCGTGATCAGGCAACATCCCTATGGTTTTTGAAACAGCAGATGCGATACCAGATCGTATTCTTAGCTTTTTTCTCCACTGGTCAGCAATGGGATGCTACCCTCTCTACCAAAAGTCACTACATTATCAGTCATTTCCATACTGCCGTCGATGTTGACTGGAAACATGTGATTACTTTTATTCCACAACTCCAAACGTTTCTTCGCAACGTAAGACTCAAATCCCAACTTTACTGGATGTGCAGAAATTTCCCCCCTCAGAGTCTGTTTGGCCTGACTGTATAACTTGAGAAATCCCAGGTCACGAATACCAAACACATAGAACTCACCGGATCCAAGCGGCTTATCCGAAAAAGGCAGATCGGGGCCTAGATACCCATTTACAACGATCACCGCCTGGTATCTCCCTTCTGCAACCAGTTCACCGTCAACCTGGATCTGCGTTATCTGGGGTTGTAAGTATACCAACTTGATAGTTTTTTCAACCAACGCAAGACACATTCCAACCGTGAAGGGTCCCAGATCCCCAAAAAACTGGCCAAGCACACCTTTATACAGTTTCCTGAAACGGTTTTCTGTAAAATATGGTATACGCCCGAATATGCCAGTTCCACCATAGCCGATAAAGTGATGGGTGTGAACACGATCAGAACGCACCCGAGCCGTCAGTATATCGGCTGATTCCCACCTGTCATCGCTAATTGCCTCAGCAAGTACCCGAATCGAGTTTTCTATTTCATCGGGCATGCCAAGGGATTTGCCAATTAAATCCGCGGAACCTTTACGGAGGAACCCGAGACGAATATCCGACAAAGGGTATCCTGAATCTATGCAGCCCTCCAGCACGGCCCGGAATGTTCCAGAGCCACCAACTGAAATGGGGTATCTGCAGGAATTTTCAAGGGCTGCTCGGGCTGCATCCCTGGCCTTCTCGTGACTCGATACTTCAACCAAGTTGACATCGGTAAAGCCGTACTTGTGAAACAATGGAACTATTTGCTTTACTTTTGACCAGTCTGCAATTGATCCCGATATGGTAGTTGCAATTATTTCAATTTTGAGCATGAGTTCTCTCCAGTCTGGATTGTAAATACTTTATTGTTTGTTCTGCTGTTTTGTGTGAGTTATTGTCGCCATCAAAGATTGTCACATTGCAGGGTGTTGACTGCAGAGATTCACATACGAGCTGGTATGCGCCTCTTAACTGTGTTAGATGGGTGATGTTTTCATGGGGCTGAATGTGTGCGCCTCTTGATGAGATACGGAAGACACAGACCTCCGGGGGCACATCGAGAAATATCACCTCATCAGGCAGCCGCAGCTGATTCAAATTGAGAGAGCATATCACCCGTAATTCCGGAAATCGCTTGACGATATGATCCAGCGCTGAAGGCGATTTGCACCCTTGCAGTAACTCAATGGCATTTGTCATTTGATCAGTATCAAGCTTGGTTTGGCTGTAGAGATTAGCCCATGCCACAAGATTTAGAAGCGGTGAGCCATCCTGGAAAATAATATTGGGCCGGTACCAGCGATCCACTTCTCTCAGCAAATGATCACGAAGGAAGAGTTCTGTGATCTTAGGAAACTTGTAGGATGAGAGTTTCTCGGCAGTCTTGGCTTTTCTCCCAATCCATCGACGCAACTCATTGGTTATATAGGGCTGTGATACTTGTTGAACTCCCCTGTCGTAGAACTCCAGCGAATCACCAATAAAGCAGCAGTTATCCGGAAACCTTATTGCTAAATTCTTTGCAAGAGTGCTTTTCCCGGAACCGTCGATACCTATCACCGCAACACACCATGGTGTCTCCCCGTTATTTTTTCTCCGTTGTCGAAATTGTCTTTCCTCTTTGGCACGTTTTTGCAGGTAGTAAAAAAGGTGATGTGCGATCTCTGTCTTATCTCCTGAAAACTTCTGAGGTGGTGACACTGTTATGAAATTGACGAGTGGCAAAGGAATACAGCAATTTTTTGGAAGAGACCTTTCCGGGCCTTCCAGGTAGACGGGCACGACAGGAATCCTGGAATATTTATGAATGAGTAATCCAATTCCTTCCTTGAATTTTTGAATCTCTGCAGAGGTACCTCTCGTCCCTTCGGGGTACATGATTATCGAACCGTTATTTTTCAGGTGAGCCACCATTTCGGTAAAGACGGAACAGCTTTTTCTATTGCGATCAATCCATATGGGATCAAACAGATAGGTGACAAGCCTGTAGAGCCAGGGATGTTTTACAAAGTAGTCGGCCGCCGCAACCACTCTGGTTTTGGCAATCTTTACTGGTGATAAAATATGAAAGAGCAACAGCGTGTCGATATGACTGTTATGGTTCGAAATCATAATAAATTGATCGACCCTTGACAGGTGGTCGACACCAATGGCGTTCACCCCGAAAAAGATGCTCACCAGGGGTCTGATGATTAACAGGTGGAGCATTATGCGGATTGAGAAAAGAGTGACCATGGCAATTTCATGTAAGATAATTGAGTGCGAAAAAAACTATCGGGGTAACCAGAACCAACGAACTGGAGCTATTAATTAACCTGCCGCGGCGCAGCGAATTATAGTTTTGAGCGATCCCGAGGTCTGATTCGATGTGAAACATGATCAGACGGCTGGCAGCGACGAGCAGAGGAATTATTGTACCGATAATGATTGATACATGGAGGGCCAGAAAGGTCCACTCCGATACCAGGATGGATGAGGCAACCGTGACTGGAATCGCTGCGAGGTACTGGAGGAGGTTTCCCTGAAAGAGTGGTTTCCTTGTCGAATAAAGACAAAAGGCTATGGCATCACTTAGGGAGACGTTGATTACTACAATGATTCCGAGCCAGGGAGTGCAAAGCGTCAGAAAGCCGAGCAGGCCGTTGCCAAAGACAAACAGGAAGATACCGACTCCAATAACGCCAATGGAAAATACCGTTCCAACGGATTCATCGCCTCCGATTGCAACCAGAAATGGTATAAAGAAGAAGACATATAAAGGAATCGCCGCAATAAAAATATGGTGATTATGCATCAGCAGAGTGGCCATCATAAGAGGAATCGACAGGAAACCTCCCAGGATTGCGAGCCGGTCACCGGTTCGAATGGCAATCAGAGAAAAGTACTCCCGAAGTGCAATAAAGCAGATCAGGGAGAGAACCACTGATGCCCATCGAAAGGAAAACAGTTCACCGATCGTAAAGAACAGCAGATACAACCAGAGGTGTTTTGAGTAGGCCTTTACTCTTGCAGGGTATTCGACAATCAATGTCGAAACTGCAAACAGTGTCTGGGCTAAAAAAAGAAGGTAGATCGAAACTGTATTTAATTGCCAATCCATAGTGTCTAATCCTCTCTGGGGATTGCTCCTTAAAAGCTCTTATAATTTCGATAAAGGGAGAACCGGCGAATATTGTATGATTCGATATTCAATCACTTCCTGAAAAGGTTTCGGGTAAAAACCGACGGAGGTAATTTCTTCGCTGTTCCTGGTAAGTTGATCGTTCTTTTCAACACGAAATCAAAAAGCAGCGGGTTAAAGTCATATATCTCGTTGAGATCCTTCCGCTCCTGTTCAGTGATAAACCCACCTTCAGCCAGTTCACTGGTTCTGATTAAGACATTTACCGCCACCAGGGGGTAATCTGATCCGTTTACCAGCCGCGGGTGCAGTTCCGGGCGACGCAGGATTTCCTGTATAGGTGTTGGCATCCTGTTATACTGCAGCATGGCGGAGATCTCCCCGTAGAGCAATCCGTCATACCTCTCCTCCTCCATCATTTTAAGAAAGAGGTCAAAGCAAGGCACCTTTCCGTTGTCAAGGCTATCCAGATCGTCACAGGTTCCAAGGCTTGCACTGTGTGCCATGATAACCTTCACTCCATAGTTCAGTGCGGTGCGCAGAAGAAGTGGATTGCCCAGCTTCTGATCTTCTTCAGCATGAACTGCCTTTTCGTCTCCTGTGTGGGAGAGCAATATCATGTCATACCGCTTCATTGTGCTGTAAAATTCACTTACCCGTGGGTGAGAAGGGTCAATACCCATAGCATTGGGCAGCCATTTGACCATCCGGACTCCCTTTCGACCCCACATGTCCAGTTCTTCAATGGCATCAACTCGATAAGGATGGACAGAAATGACGGGTATAAATATATCCGGGTATCTCTCGCTCAATTCGAAAACAATCGAATTGGGCACATAAAATTCAGTCTTTTCGAGATCTTCACTTCCATCGAGGTTGTGATGTTTATCAAACGCGAGAAGAGCAGATTTCATTGGATAGTTGGTGCCACGGATAAGCCTGACCAACCTGTCCAGGTATTCCTGATCGGCTCTTTTCGGGTTACCAATTCCTGATGCACTCATATAGATATTAAATCTAAAGCGTCTAAGCGGAGAGAAAAAATCATAGGACGCCGGGTGTACGAAACAGTCCTTGCAATCGGTCCCCAAGCCAAGCATATGAGTGTGATAGTCGATCAGGCTATAACCACCAAGGTCTTCGAAAGACTTCTCAATCAGTAGCCGTGCACTATCAGAGATGTGATCCTCCAACTCCTCGGGTTCATATCTGAAAGCACCGCCTAACTTGTGTTCGATGCTTGAGCAGGATTGAAAGATGAGCAGTGCAATGGTGGCCGCAATCGCCGGTGCAAGAGAGGTCGTGCGTAATAGAGAAGACATGGTTTCCTCCTTTATCTGTTCCTGGTGAAACATATCCAGACTGGTTCAGCTGATACTCTCCGCCTGGTGTGAAACTGTCTGTGCAACCAGGTTCCTGCTCTGGAAATGCTTGTAGATTTTGTAATGAGAATAGCAAGAGTAATGCCAAAAAGTAGACGGTCTTTAAGTGACTGTAATCAATATATTTATACAAATATTATGGGATATTCCTTAAAGATACTCCGATTTTATTGACAAATTATGCAGATGCGATCATCATATAATGTATGAAAAAGAAAGTTTTCCTTAATGGGTCAGAGAGAGATTTTTTCAGGCTGGTATCAAGCCTGACGTTCAGCAATCCATTTGAGGCAGGTACCTTTGAACTAGCCTACAGGATTGCCGGCGGGAGATTCCAGTCCAGAGAAATTCTCAATAAAAAGCTGCATGCAGCAATACGGCAAAAGCTTGACGGAATTGTTTTCAGCAGGAGGATGACCTGGAAGGATTTCTCTGGTGAAGACCAGGAACTGATTCGTGTCGCCTCACTCTATGACGCTTATCAAAGTTGTATGACTGACTTCGATGAGTTGATTCTGCAGCAGATAGACAGGGGTGTCGATCCATGCACTGCTCCCTTTGCACAAGCAACCTTTGCCCTGCTCTCTCAGAGAGAATTTGAAGAGGGGCAGGTTTTGCAATACTTCGCATTTTATTATCAACTGCGGCGGGCATGGTATTTTATCTTCCATGGTTTGATTGGCAAGAGTCCCTCCATGGAGAAGCTTCGCGCCCATCTCTGGAGATCTGTTTTTACCCATGATGCACACTGGTATGAACAATTTCTCTGGAATCGTATGGAAGATTTTTCAACCTTGCTCCTGGGTGAGACGGGAACAGGGAAAGGCACAGCAGCAGCAGCGATTGGTCGCTCAGGATACATCCCCTTCGACGAGAGTACAGACTGTTTTGTTGAGAGTTTTATGGGAAACTATATAGAAATTAACCTTTCTCAGTTTCCTGAATCACTTATTGAATCTGAACTTTTCGGACATCAGAAAGGGGCTTTTACGGGTGCCATCGAAAGCCATAGTGGCGTTTTCGACCTCTGCAGCAAGTTTGGTTCGATTTTCCTGGACGAAATCGGGGATGTGTCAATTCCGGTACAGATCAAGTTGTTAAAAGTCCTTGAGGAAAGAAATTTTACTGCAGTTGGCAGTCATGATAAGCTCTACTTCTCCGGGCGAATTATTGCCGCGACCAATAAATCGATCAGCGAGTTGCGTGAGGGCAACGTTTTCCGCAGAGATTTCTACTACAGACTCTGTTCAAACGTGATAACGGTGCCCACCCTGCGACAACAGATCGAAGAGGAGCCTGCGTCGCTGGAAACTCTATTAAAACATACCATTCAAAGAATTGTAGGTGAGCAGTCCACTGAATTAGAGGAGATGGTCCTCCATGTCATAAGGAGGGAAGTGGGAGCACAATATCACTGGCCGGGTAATGTGCGGGAGCTTGAGCAGGCTGTACGCTGTGTCCTGCTGAATAAAAACTACTGCAGTGAAATTGAAGGTTGGTGTGAAGCCCCAAAAAGTCCACTGGGTAATACTTTTCACAACCTAGAGCAAAGTGCGCAAGAGCTTCTATCAGCCTATTGTGCGGCCTTGTATGAAAAGCATAAAACGTATGAGAAAGTCTCAGAAATCACCCAACTTGATCCACGGACTGTGAAAAAACATATCCAGTACCAATCCAACATAGATAGACAATAGATACAAACCTGGATGTTCACATTAAAGTTCAGAAACTAAAGTGTTTTTGCATACCCATAACGTTAAACTTGCCAAGGTGCACCTCTATCAATCAAATAATCGTCTCGATTTTACATGTTTACTGTTTGGGGTCACAAGAAAGTTGATATCTTCGACATGCCATTCTCCAATCAAGGATTAGCAATCCCTTGACAAGGGGGAGGACAGTTATATCGACCAACGTAATCAACTATTTGTGCTACCAAGAAATATGGCAGTTCCCCTGTTGAAGTGGGGGGGGGTAGAGTGTCACTTCACGACGGATCTGGCTTGTCTAATCCCAACCGGCATTTTTGATTGCCGGAGTAATGAAAAGATCGCAGATGTCTATTTCGCTGAGTTCTTTTTTGTTAATTTTACTCAAAACGAACCTCACTGGGTTAATTGCCTCCTGAGTTCCTATTCAGATCATATAAATTTTCACATTTCCTTGCAGTACAAAAGAGATATTGTAGGGAGCTAATCTTTAATTTGAGGGTTACAGGTTCATAACAAGCGTCCTCCCCAAACGCTGTTCCGTTCTACTGGAAAGAGTTTCCTGAAATCCGAAAACCAATCCGACACCAGCACTCTTTCACAACCCTCTAAAAACATAAGTGACTGTAATTATATGGCACTAATCCAAGCATGTATAACATGCATACGCGTGGTATGTTTTTTGCATTCAAAAATGGATTGATTAACAGCTGTAGATCACCTTCTCTCCAAGGTAAAAACGCGGGATCACTTCCCCATCACCTATTCCTATTCTATAGGTCAGAAATGAAAATTATGCGGTTTATAACGACATTTAATATACTACTTTTGTTCTGTATCTGTACGGGTGCTTCTGCAGATATCATACTTGATACTGGAGCCACCCCCGGCCTCGCGGGTTATTCGTTGCATTCCACGCAATGGTTAGCCGCTGAGTTTTCAATAAATGACGACATGGTCATAACCGATGTTGAAAGCTGGCTCAATGGGGATTTTACTTCAAGCGGCAAAACATTCACTACCGCTATATACACCATTGGTTCAACTGGACCGGATCTCGAGATTTATTCAGCACAAGTCTCTGTGGATGGCTCAGCTCAAGGATGGTCTGGTGCCACCGGTATGTCATGGTACCTTGAAGCAGCAACATATTGGGCGACATTCGAGGTTAGAGAGGGTGATTATCTAGAAGGGTTTTTGATGCCATGGAATGCACCCTACCCGGCAAACAATTATGCGTATTATAACCCGGATCGTGGTTGGAGATTGAACCCCGGGATCGATGTAGGTGTGCTGATCCAGGGCACAATCGCTCCTGTCCCCGAATCCTCCACCATATTCCTCTTTGGGATAGGTTTAGTCGGTCTTGCAGGCTCCAGGCTCAAAAGGAAAAATAGTAGGCCGGATAAACAGAATCGGTGAAGTAGGTCGGGTATTGCCCGGGTATTTGCACAAACCTTACAGCTTCTCCATGATCAAACTTCCGATCGAGTAACCTGCACCAAATGAGCAGAGAATACCTTTCTCCCCGGCTTCAAAGTCCCCATTGTATTTATGAAAAGCGATAATAGAACCGGCAGATGCTGTGTTGGCATATTCGTCAAGAACTACCGGTGCCTCATGAGGCTCAGGAGTTCGCCCAAGCAATCCGCGTGCGACAAACATGTTCATGTTAATATTTGCCTGATGCAGCCACATACGGCGTATCTCACTGATATCCAGTTCACAGCCCATAAGTTGGTTTTTAACAAGACTGCAGATCATGGGCAGGAGTTCCTTAAACACCTTTCTGCCCTGCTGAATAAAAAACTGATCCTGTTCAAAAAAACGCTCAAAAGTGATGTTCGGTTCTGCGCGGGTCAGATAACCGGCATTAGTCCTGATATTATTTGAAAAATGGGTCTTCAGTTTACGATCTATGATTCGAAATAAATTTTCACCTGAGGCAGTCTGTTGTTTTTCCACAATGCAGGCGGTCGCCACATCACCAAAAATAAAATGACTGTCACGATCCTTGAAATTAATCTGGGGAGAAGCATACTCGGGATTGACAATTAAGGCACAGGTTGCTGTCCCTGACAGGATCGCATCAACCGCTGTTGATATACCAAATGTACCCGTTGAACAGGCAACTGTCATATCAAAAGCGTAGCCACCGCAGCCAAGAGCCTGCTGAATTTCGACAGCAACTGCAGGCCAGGGTCTCTGGGATGTTGAAGCACCATAAATCACAAGATCTATATCTTCCGGCTTTCTATTTGCCTGGTTGAGCGCCTCACGCCCTGCTGCTATTGCCATTTCAGCAGTTATTGACAGTACATCATCCGGTCGGCGGGGAACCAGGGGCATCATCCGTTCCTTATCCAATATACCATCCTTTATCATCACATAGCGCTGCTTGATCCCTGATGCTTTCTCAATAAATTCACAACTTGAATGCTGAAGAGCCTCCTCTTCACCGGAAGTAATTGCCTCGCTGTTTATCTTGTTAAACATATCGGCATAAGCGTTGTAGGCTTGTACCAATTCTTCATTGGTAACAACGCAAGGAGGTGTAAACAACCCCGTACCACTGATTACAACATCAGAATCAGACATGCTTTCCCTCTCAGATTTGCGCTCAGATATTTATTTTATCTGCCATACAGGGTCAATCATCGAGACCAATATGACACTACTTGTTGTTCAACTCTTTTTCTGGTATAAATGTCTCCTGATGAACTACCCAATGCCCCACAACACTCTTTCACCATGATCGGTTTCTTTGACTCAGAAATAGGCGAATTAACTGTCGCACGGGCAGTCAAGCTACTCTTGCCGAAACACCCCTTTCTCTACCCTGGAGATATTTCCCGAACTCCGCCAGAAAACAAAAGCACCAAAACTATAGTGCAATATTCGACTGAGAACACTACAATTCTTATCGAAAACCTTCCAAAGACCACGGAACATATTGCTGCACAAGATCTTAACCGATCAATATATCTTCAACCTGCCTGATTTAAAATGTATAAATCGTTTTCAGCATTAATCGCGCTACTGTCGCTGCTATGCCTTACGCCTCTCCAAAGTTCTGGAGAAACACCCCCCGTGGAATCTCCAAAAGAAACAGCAGAAAGATTGCAGCTCCGGATTGACAGCATGCAGAGCCTCTCCTTTGATTTCTTCCAGCAAACCCGAGGTGAGATGACAGGTCGGCCACGAAAAGGATCCGGCCAGGCAGTTTTTTACAAAAAGGATGGCAACAGCCGTATGCGTTGGGATTACTCTAGTCCTGATAAACAGGTCCTCGTCAGCGATGGTTCTGTTTTTTCCATGTATTTTGAAAACCTGAAGCAGATGATAGTATCCCCGGCTGAAACCCTTAATAATGATCTTACCTATTCCTTTTTCACAGGCAATGGAAATTTACCAAAAGATTTCCATATTCTTCCTCCTGACAAAGGCACAGGAGGTGCAACTGAGGAGGTTAAAACAATAAAACTCGTTCCCAGAATACCTCACTCTCAGGTTCAAGATGTACATCTATGGGTCACGAAATCTTCTCTTATTCGCAGGATGAATATCCGGGATCACTTCGGCACCATAACAGTGCTCAACCTGAGTAACATCCAGGTGAACACTCTTGTGGGAATGGATGAAAAGAGGGCCAGATCCTTTTTTTCTTTTGTCCCCCCTGAAGACACTGAAATAATTGAGCAATAATGGGGTCATGAAATGACCGGCAACCGTTCCTCACATTTTAGATTGGCTCTGATATCAATGCCCTGGTCGATCTTTAATCGACCTTCGATCCAGTTGGGTTCCCTTAAAGCTTTTTTGGAAAAAGAGATGAGATGCCAGGTCGATACATTTCACCCTTATCTCAATATTGCCGAAGCCGTCGGGATTGATACTTACAGGAGAATAAGCAGCAACAGCTGGGCTGGAGAAGCACTTTTCTCGTCGCTTCTTTTTCCATCACAACAGGATAAGGCAAGAGAACTTTTTTCCTCTGTACTGTCAAAAAAAGAACTTTCGCGTCCTCACTTTGACAACCTTGTCAACGTCATTGAAAAGACATGTTCAGACTGGATCAACATCATCGAGCTCAATCAATACGATCTTATAGGGTTTTCCATCTGCTTCAACCAGCTATTGCCTTCTCTCTATATGGCAAAGCAGGTAAAAAAAATTAGAGAAGAAGTACCAATCGTTTTTGGCGGATCTTCCTGCACCGGCAGGATCGGCAGATCACTTCTTCACCATTTTCCGGAGATCGATTATATTGTTGACGGTGAAGGAGAAAAATCCCTTCTCTCCATTTGCCGTTCCTTGAAAGAATATCCCCAAAAACCCGGCAAACAGGATAACCTTGCCAAATCCCACGAATCGATAATAAGAACTGATGAAATTGTAGATATCAACGAACTTCCATACCCTGATTACCGTCCATACTTCAATGAAATAGCTCGAATATTCTCCAAGCTACCTATTATTCCGACTCTGCCGATGGAATTTTCCAGGGGGTGCTGGTGGAATAAGTGTTCGTTCTGCAACCTCAATCTTCAGTGGAAAAAATATCGAATGAAAAATGCTGACAGGATGGTGCAGGAGACAGCCCATCTTGTACAACAATATAAGTGTATTAATTTCACATTTACTGATAACACATTGCCATTAAAAGAAGCGGATGACTATTTTAAGACTATCTCCCGGCAACAGGTAGATCTCAATTATTTTGCCGAGATACGAACCATCCGACAGCCGGAAAGGTTAAAACTGTACAGGCGGGGTGGACTCTCCACTGTCCAGGTAGGTATCGAGTCACTGTCTAATTCACT
>DEIL01000274.1:0-21436 GCA_002352445.1 Desulfobulbaceae bacterium UBA2775 | reverse complement strand
ACCACAACAAAGAAAGAAATAGCAGAGACTCTTGCAAACCTCGAATTTGTCCTGCCCTACCACCCCCTCTCACCTGCCGCCTTTTTTCTTGGCCACGAATCACCAATACACAAAAACTACGGTAAATTTGGCATCAATGCCATTTTAGTGCATTACAAAACAAAAAAACTCTTCCCACAGCGATATCACAAATCTCTTAAACATCTGGTAAATGGCTACAGGGGCGATCGTACGCTGCAGCACAGACGATGGAAGCCGGTATACCAGAAAATAGAACAGTGGCAGAGTTTTCATAAAATGAGAAAGGATAAAGGAAAATCCGCCCTGCAATACCGTGACGGTGGAACTTTTCTTATAATCCGGCAGGAATACCCGACAGGCCTGCCCCTGCAACACAGGCTAAAAGGACTTTCGAGGAGGATCTATATTTTCTGCCATACCCCTAAGACAATGAATGATATTCTAAAAAACTTCAAAGGCCTCAAAGAAGAATCACTTGCGACCTTTATAACCGAGCTCTGCCGGAAGCGGTTGATGTTCCGGGAAAATGACAGAGTGCTTTCTCTAGCTGTTCACCACACAACATAGACATAGGACACAGGATCAACATGGAAGTAAAAAATGAAAGTTTCGAAGAGTTGTTTAAAGTGGAAGAGACTAAAAAACTGCGACGCATCAAGCCGGGTGAGAAGATCACTGCAACAATAGTAGGAATTGGCCAGGAGACCACCTTTCTGGATGTAGGCGGCAAAAGTGAAGGGGTACTGAACAGCTCAGAACTGGCCGACAAGGAAGGAAATTTCATCAAAGAAATCGGTGACAGGATTGATGTCTATTTTCTCCAGACAAGAGGTTCAGAACAGCTCTTTACCACGACAATTGGTTCCGGCTCCAGCAACGCCCATCTCCAGGAAGCATTTCGCAGCCAGATACCTGTGGAAGGTTTTGTTAAGGCCGAAATTAAAGGCGGATTTGAAGTCACCCTTGGCGGCAATATACGTAGTTTCTGTCCCTATTCCCAGATGGGACTGAGAAGAGTTGAAGATGCAGCGAAAGAATACCTCGAAACCCATATGAAATTTCTGATCAGTCGTTTTGAAGAGGGGGGACGCAACCTGGTACTCTCGGCCCGGGCTATCCAGGAAGCCGAACGGGAAGAACTCAAGGAGAAATTACAGCAGGTACTTGAGGAAGGGCAAACAGTGGATGGCGTGATCAGTTCCGTAAGAGATTTCGGTGCTTTTGTTGATATTGGAGGAATTGACGGCCTTATTCCAATCTCCGAGATCGGCTGGAGTCGAGTAGAAAATGTAGCTGATTATTTTCATGTCGACCAGAAAGTGTCCGTCGTTGTCAAAAAGATCGACTGGGAAAAAGACAGAATATCCCTCAGCTACAAGGAGACCTTGGCCGACCCGTGGGACACTGTTTCAGAGCAATTCCCCGAAGGCACCACACATACTGGGACTGTAGCCCGGCTGGCACAATTCGGTGCCTTTGTTACTCTGGCTCCCGGCATTGACGGGCTAATCCATATTTCAAAACTTGGTGGCGGACGTAAAATCCACCATCCGAGAGAAGTGATGGAAGAAGGGCAGAATATTGATGTGAACATAGAAAGCACTGATCTGAACGACAGGCGCATAAGTCTGGTACCGACAGATTATGTATCACCGGAAAGCAAAGATGTAGCAGAACAGTCTGAGTATAAATCTTATATTTCAGGGAATAAGAAGAAAAAAGGTACAAGTGATGTTGGCAGCCTGGGAGCACTGTTAAAGGCTAAACTGGCGGAAAAGAAATAATACTAAAGCGGGCTTTGCCCGCAACCGAAGTTGACAGGTTGTAGGCTGAAGGCTTTTAGGGCCTTACTCCAGGCAATAAGCGACAGTTACATCTTTACAGCTGTCGCTTTCTGTTCTCCACTGAAAATCATTTTTGCTGCTACCAGGGTAAGCAGCAACACCGCTGCTCCACAGGTATAGTAGGCCCACTCTATACCGACCATATCCATACTTATCCCCGCCAGTACTGCTCCCGTGAGAACCCCGCCGCTCATGGTAAAACTGAACATCCCCATCATTGTCCCCTGACCATAATGCGCTCTCCCCTCTTCTGTGGCATAGGCGCCCAGTACCGGCCATATTACCGCTTCCCCAATACCGAGGATGATGTAGAGAATCGTCATGGACACAACATTTTCCATGGAGGGGATTGCCAGGACAGCCAAACTCATGCACATAACTCCTGCCAGCAGCAGAGTAAGCTTATTGTACTTATCGGCAACCTTTCCAAAAGGAACCTGCAAAACAGCATTGGTAAGAGTTCTGTAGGCGATAACCATCCCAACCTGCAAACCGGTATGAACCGGCCAGCTTGACATTAACAAGGGTAAAAAGGCCATTGTCGGCACCATGATGATCATGGTAGCATATCGGGCCAGAAGTATACCTGCGGTTCTGCTGTTTCCAACCATTCTTTTTATACTTCCTAAAACAGTTGTGCCCTCCTTTAGCTCTGTAGGACTGCGTTTTGGCATATTGCTGATTACCAGAATCAGAGCAATAAAACTCAATATCGCCATAAGATAAAAAACAGAAGCAAAGCCAAAAAGATCTGAAACCAGTCCTCCAATCACCGGCCCGCAGCCAATGCCGCAGAATATCGCTATATTGAGATAACTCATATAGCGTCCTTCATGCCCCACCGGGGAGAGCAGGCCGACATAGGCCATGGCTATGGGCACAATCATTGCGGAACCGACCCCATGAAAGGCACGTATAGCTATTAAATTGCCTACATTTGTTGCCTGAGGAATGAGCAGGCCGACGATGCCGTAGATGAATAGACCGGCTATGAGAAAATTTTTCCGACCCCACTTGTCGGATAGATTACCGACAACAGGCTGCAGCACCCCTCTGCTGATTGAAAAAGCGGCGATAATCATGCCAAGGGCAAAGCCGCCGGCACCAAGTTCAGAAGCAAACACCGGCATCACCGGAACAATGATACCGATACCAAGCAGGGCAATAAAGACAGAGAGAAGGAGTGTAGCAAGGGTATTGTTTTTCATAGCGGTTTATCAACAATCATAATTCAACCCTTACTAACACCCACGAAATGAATTTCATATAGATTCATCAGTTTACTATTTTTTGCCCTTCCAACTGCTGCTGCAGAGCTAATGGATCAGTCACCGGCATCTTGCAGGTGAAATCGGAACAGACATAGGCCGTAGCCTTACTCCCTATAGGCCTGACAGTTTCCAGAAAGGGAAGTGTCCGCGCAAGGTAGGTTTGATTTCCAGCACCATCCGCCAACAGAAAAAGGCGGTTCGGGTCAAAAAATCGGTCAACAATATGCCGCAGTGCTTTCGTATCTTCCCTCCCCCGTTCACCGGCAATAACCACCTGGGAAGGCTTGGTGTCGATCTGTTGCCAGGCAGTGAGCATAAGCGGCATCGCGGGTGGATAACGGTTAATCACCTCCGCAAAAGATTCCATAAGGTTGCGTCCCATCTGCTGCCATAACGGTTTGTTCTGCAGCTGAGCAAGACGCAGCAAATTATGTGCCGCCACAGAGTTACCTGCGGGCTCTGCACCATCGTACCTGTCCCTCATCCTCACCTTAACACTGGAATCAGCTACACTGTCAAAAAAGAAGCTGCCCGTCTCATTCCAGAACAGTGCTATCTGCTGCCGAGTCAACTCTGTCGCCCAGCTGAGCCACTGTGGATCCTGACTTGCCTGGTACAAATCCAGCAGCCCATCCACAAGATAGGCATAATCATCCAGCTGTCCCGGCAGGCCGGCCTCCTGATTCCGAAAACGACGCTGTAATGTATGGTTAGTCTCATTATAGAGATTTTCCTTCAGAAAAGTTGCCGCCTGCACAGCTGTTGCCAGGAGTGTCGGGTCTTGCAAAATCCTGCTTCCTTTGGCCAGGACTCCGATCATCATACCGTTCCAGGCCGTAATTACCTTATCATCAAGATGGGGTCGTTTTCTCTCTATACGTGCCTTGAACAGAATTTCTTTTGAATTGGTCAGGGTTTTTTCAACCTGCTCTCTGCTTACTTCAAAATGGACAGCCGTCTCATCGACAGTATGTGCCAGGTACAGAATATTTCTCCCTGTAAACTCACTCATAGGATCACGTTTTACATTGCCTTTACGCTCCACTCCGTACCTGTAGCTGAAGATATCGGCCGATTCAGACCCCAGTTTCTTCTTCAGATCCTCCCGGGTCCAGAGATAGAATGCACCTTCACCATGCTCTCCAGGAGCATATGGATTATCGCTGTCTGCATCCTCGGCTGAATAAAACCCCCCTGCCGGGTCACGCATATCTCTGAGGAGATAAGCGAAAGTATCTCTTGCTATCTCCGCATACCGATCATTATTTGTGATCTGAAATGCATCGAGATAGGAATCGACAAGCTGGGCCTGATCATAAAGCATCTTTTCAAAGTGTGGGACAAACCAGCGTTCATCGACAGAATAACGATGAAACCCACCGCCAATCTGATCATACATGCCACCCTCAGCCATCTTTTTGAGGGTGAAGAGTGCCATATCACGACCCTTTTCCTCACCAGTGGCAAGGTGCCGGGAAAAAAGAAAGGAAAAGACAACCGGTCTCGGAAACTTGGGTGCTTGACCAAACCCACCTTCTTTTTGGTCGTAACTTTCAGCCAGCAACTCATGGCCACGTACAAGAACACCCGGTTTAATAGTACTGACTGGAGATGTATTACCACTTTCCAGCATAGCAACCATCTTACTGGCCGATTTCTGCAGATCTCCCTTCCGATCCTGCCAGGCTTTATGGATGGTTGTCAGCAGATCTTTAAATCCTGGACGACCGCCGGATGACTTCGGTGGGAAATAGGTTCCTGCATAAAAAGGACTGCCATCGTCCATCAAAAAAACTGACATGGGCCAACCGCCGGAGCCTGTCATCGCCTGAGTTGCCGCCATATACATCTGATCAATATCCGGCCGTTCTTCCCGATCAACCTTGATACTGATGAACCATTTATTTAAAATTGCCGCAATCTCTGGATTTTCAAAGGATTCATGGGCCATGACATGGCACCAGTGGCAGGTAGAATAACCAATGGAAAGAAAGATTGGTTTGTTCTCATTTTTTGCCCTGGCAAAGGCCTGCTCACCCCAAGGATACCACTCTACAGGGTTAAAGGCATGCTGCAGCAGATAGGGACTATTCTCATTTATCAGGCGGTTTGATTTTTCTCCTGAAGCAAGTTTTTTCTGCACTTGATTGTGAATACGGTTTTCACCGCCCTGTGCCTGTACTGACCGTACAATCATAGGCAATGCACTCATGATGAGACAGGTTAAAATTATGCGAAACATTGAACTTTCTCCTTTTCTGTAGACATGTTCATGTCCTACAGTGTGGTAACAGCTCAGAGGAAAGTCAAACAGGAAAATACAATATTATCCAGGATGGGGTATCTCTGACAATGACCCGGCATCAATTATAATATAATGACCACCCTTCCCTTTTTTCTTATCTCCATCATCGCACACAAGGAGGAGGAAATGGTTGGCGCCAAGGGTTATCGGGGTAATCCCTTCAATATTTTTTATCCCCTTCATTTTGGGTAGTGAGATCCTGATCGGTTTATGTGCAGAATTTCCATCCCATGCCCATAGACCCGGTCGCAATTTGCCTTTTTTGTTTTCAACTTCATTGGATATCAGATACAAATTAAGAGAGTGATCGTAGGTAATCCCACGGACACCTCCTCCATCCAGGTCCACCACAATATTGTTGACGGCGAAAAGGGGTGGAGTGGTTCCAGAAAAAATATCATAAGGGTTTTCGAGAACGACGATAATAGCTTTACCTTTAGTCAAGGGAGAT
Source organism: Desulfobulbaceae bacterium UBA2775 (assembly GCA_002352445.1). Taxonomy (GTDB): domain Bacteria; phylum Desulfobacterota; class Desulfobulbia; order Desulfobulbales; family Desulfocapsaceae; genus Desulfomarina. Next base: position 15,544 of record DEIL01000274.1, on the reverse strand, counting down.
CGAAGCCCAATTAGAAGACGTTTCATCTCGGTGTCGAAAGTAATTCCTTCAATATTGAGAGTATCAGTACCCCCGGCATCGAAATGTTCTTCCTTATTTAACTGCTGAATCAGATAGGGTAAAAGATTATCGAAATGAAGTTCATGAACGACCTGATCATCTTTAATCTGAAATTGAATCAGCCGTTGTCTTTTCTTTTTTCTCTTTTTTTTCTTGTCAAGGGAAAACGAAGTAATCAGAAAAACGGTCTCATCTCTGCCCAGTGTGATACCTTCCAGATCATCCACTGGTGTCGATAGTTTCATAGTGACAAATGGACCGGAAAAATCAAAACCTGAATGATCCGCAATAGAAATAAGATGGAGAGGATTTCTGCCATCATCCTCAATTATCAGGACGTCACCGTTTGAAAGATACAGAACCCCTGATGGCTCATATATATCTAAAAATCTATCGACTAAAGGAGATTCAGAAACAACTGCACCTGACTGGATAATTGGCAATAACATAAGACCAAGAAGTGATATAAAAAGAGTGAAAAATCCCCTTAAAAAATTCATTTATAATTCCATTCTACCATGAGAATGGTAAATTGTTTTACTGGTCGGCTTTCTCTTTTTTATTCTTCAATCAATGCCAGGTTTATCTTGTTCTTTTTAATTTTAACCAGAAAGGAACTTCCCGGCACAAATCCACTTCCCTCAAACATTTTCGACGATAAAGTAAGCGTGTTTCTTTTTCCAATAGTTGCCTTTAATACTTTCTTTACATCCACCTTTTTACTAGCCTTGACTCGATAATATTTTTTATCAACTTCCATCAATTTCAATTTAAGGCTGTTAAACGTCGGATAATTTTTAATTGCCATTTCAGCCATTATTTCACCCTTGGTTTTCCCACTCAATACGAGTTGTCTGAATAAATCCAAATCATATTTTGTTCTAGGTGCCATAGATCCTCCCTGTTTTTTTGACATGCTTGATATCATCGTAACAACTCTTCGTTTTCATCGTCGATGTAAATTTTGAATTATTATGAGACTATTATGCTTAATTTTTTCTATATTCTCATCCCACTTAATTACATCAAGAACGGCCATAAAGTTACGTTCTCAAATCACCTTGCTGCATTAATATTGAATATACACATTTACAAAAATAATTAAACAACCATAATAGTGAAACAAAAAATATTTAAGAATACAGTTTCATACGTTACAAATTATTTTTCTTTGTTCTATCCTCCTCAAGAGGTAGTGAACTGCGTCACTGGGTGCTGGAAACCCATACTTTTCGGGTAAAATAGCTGGATTCCCGCCTACGCGGGAATAACGGAAAAAGCGGCTGAGTTTAATGGGTAATCAGAATTTATTTTAAAGAAATATCATATAAAAATTGGTAATGTATTGTTGATAGTAATAAAAATCTGTCGATAAATATATATGAATAACAAAAAAAGCCTGCTGACCATATTTCAACTCCACGTTTTCGTGCTTGTTTTGTCACTTGTCGGCGTTCTGGGATATTTGTGGATGAGTTTGGAAATCACCCGTTCACAATCAGAGATAGCTGAGATCCGCAACTCATATCTGGCTACTGAAAAAGAGCTGATTAAAAATGACGTGGAGGATGTTCTTCAGTACATTGAGCATCAGAAATCTCTTGCTAAAGAAAGAGTCAAGGCCGTAGTGAAATCACGGACAAAGGAGGCATTTAATACAGCGCTATATATTTATGAGCATAATAAAAATGATAAGCCTAAGTCAGAGATCGCTGACTTAATACATGATGCTCTGTTTGCCGCATCATGGGATAATGGCAATGGCCACTATTTTGTTGAAGATCTCGCAGGCACAGAGATAGTGAACCATAATTCTCCTGAAATTGTGGGCAAAGATATTGTTGAGTTACAGGATGATGATGGCAATTTCATTGTACGGGATATCCTGGCTTTCGCAAAACCTGAAGCGCGGGAAGGTTTCTGTTCTTTTTATTGGCGCAGACCTGATTCGCCCGAAATACTTGAACCGAGAATATCGTTTATAAAATTTTTTGAACCGCTGGGCTGGATTATCGGCAATGGAATGTATGTCGAAGATGAAAAGGAGATTATCAAGAAAGAGATACTGGAGTGGGTAGAAAAAACACACCCCAGAGTCGATGGTTATATTTTCACTGGTACCTGGGAAGGTTTAAGTCTGACCGGCCCGGCCAAGGGTGAAAACATGTACCATGTTACGGCCCCCAATGGTGTAAAAGTAGTCCAGGAACTCATTAACAAAGCAAAGGAAGGTGGGGGCTTTGTAGAGTATATAATGCCAAAGTTCTCCGGACAGCGCTCAGTGCCGAAAATCAGTTATGTGGCTGCCATTGAAGAATGGCAGTGGTATATTGGTACTGGTGTCTATGTCGATTATATTGAAGACATGGTGACTCAGCAGCAAAAGAAACTAAAAGAAACCGCTAAAATCTTTCTCAAACAATGTCTGCTGGTACTCGTTTTCCTCTGTTTGCTTTCCTATGCACTGACCCGTCTTCTATCAGACAGAATAGAGCGGAATATTGGCCTATTCCTCAATTTTTTCAAAGACTCTGCCCAAAAAGCAATTCCTATCCAGCTGGATCAAATTACCTTTAGAGAGTTCCACTCCCTGGCCGCATCTGCCAACCAGATGGCAAAAGAGAGAAAACGGGCATGGGAATCACTGGAGGAAAACCAAAATTACCTGAGGTCGATTTTCAACGCACCTAATGAAGCAATCATTATATTCGATCCCCATGATGGATCTATCCTGGATGTAAATCATGCTATGCTCGAAATGTATGGTATTACGCATCAGGAAGCAGTAACCCCCCTGTGGAAAAACATCATTTTCGGCCCGCCGCCATATGATTACAGAGTCGCACGCAAAAAAGTATCAGATGCCGTCACAGAGGGCCCTCAGACATTTCAATGGCTAACAAAAAAGAAGACAGGTGAATTTTTCTGGACGGAAAACAGCCTGAACATGACGGAACTAGGCAATAAAAGCTTTGTGATTGCAGTTCAACGAAATATTGATACGAAGAAAAAAACTGAGCAAATCCTGGCAGCCGAACAGGAACGACTTGCAGTTACCCTTCGAAGTATTGGTGATGGTGTTATTACAACGGATACAGAAGGAAGGGTTGTCCTAATAAACAAGACGGCTGAACAGATAACCGGCTGGGTGGCTGAAGAAGCTCTGGGCCGGCAGGCATCTGAAATATTCAACATAGTACACGAAAGATCAAGAAAGCCCAGCAAAAGCCCTGTAGAACAGATACTTGAAACGGGGGAACTGCTTGAGAGCACCGCTCAAAAACTCCTTATTACCAAGGATGGTCGTAGAGTGTCCATTGCCGACAGCGGCGCCCCTATTTTTGACAAAGAAAGTAAAATTATTGGTGTTGTGCTGGTCTTCAGAGATATAACCAACGAGAAGAAGACGGAACAGGAACTTCTCAAAATCCGAAAATTGGAATCAGTCGGCGTTCTTGCTGGGGGAATTGCCCACGATTTCAACAATATATTATCTGCCATACTCGGGAATATTGAACTTTCCTCTAAAATAGTGGGAGAAGACCACGAAATATCATCTTTACTTGCCGACGCCATAAGTGCAACCTTCAGAGCGTCCAAATTGACCCAGCAACTCCTTACTTTTGCAAAGGGCGGCGAACCCATCAAAGAAACAACAGCACTCCCTGAGATCATAAAAGAATCAGCAGAGTTTGTCCTGCATGGGAGTGACATTACCTGTACCTATGATTTTCCCGACGACCTCTGGTTTGTCAATATCGACACAGGACAAATAGGACAGGTCATACAGAATATTATTATCAATGCACGACATGCCATGCCTGACGGTGGCAGGATTGAGATCAAAGGCACAAATATTCAGAATGCAGACAACATCCCACTGCTCAATGGCAACACAGAGAAATACATAAAGATTACAATACGCGATTCCGGCATAGGCATCCAGAAGGATCTGATCGATAAGATATTTGACCCCTATTTTTCGACCAAACAGGAAGGAAGCGGTCTGGGGCTGGCAATCAGTCATTCAATCATTACCAAACATGGTGGTTACTTAACTGCAGAATCTACACCTGGGAAAGGATCCGTCTTTACTATCTACCTTCCCGCGACCCTGGATCAGCCGAGAAAAGAGGCCGACAGCGAATCTGTGGTTCTACCTTCCAGGTCTGCTACCATTATGGTCATGGATGATGAAGAGGTGGTAAAAAATGTGACGAAATCCCAGCTCGAATTTCTCGGTCATAAAGCTATACTTGTATCCGATGGTCTTGAGGCTATGGCCACTTATAAGAAATTACGGGATTCCAGTGAACAGGTCGATATCATAATCATGGATCTCACCATTCCAGGTGGTATGGGAGGACAGGCTGCTGCGCAGGAAATTTTGAAGGTAGATCCCGATGCCAGGATTATCGTCTCAAGTGGATATTCCACCGACCCGGTGATGGCTAATTACCGGCAATACGGATTTCGTGCAGCTCTCGCCAAACCAATTATTCTTGACGAGCTAAAAAGAGTGCTCCTCTCAGTTCTCCGATAACCCAGATCCATTCCCTGGAAATAACGGCTGAATACTGTACCTTATGGCGTCGTACAAAGTCCCCTGCTTCGTCATTTCCGCTTGCGCTGGAATGACGAGATAGTGCAGAATTTGGGTTTTTACGAATTCATCATTCCTGATCAGGTTAAAATTTGACTTTGTCCTGAATTGCACTCCAGAGATTTTCATACGCCTTTGCGGCAGGACTCGATCCGGCATACGCCAACACCGGTGCCCGATTCACACCCATTTTCTCAATATCAGTTGAAAACGGGATCGAATTATCAAGAAAATTCTTATATTTCTTCTGTAATCTCGACCTCGTCTCCTTGTGCAGATTTTTTCTCTTCTGCATCATGGAAATAAAAGGCAACAGCTTCTTTTTCTGATATTTCTTATCGTTGAAAAAGTCGTAAAGCTGCTCCAGTGTACGTTCCGATAAAGTAGTTGGGATTACCGGTATCACGATTTTATCTGCCACCCTGAAAACATTCTCTGAAAGGAGCGAGATATTTGGCGGACAATCGAGAATAATCACATCGTACTCATTACCCACAGCTTTTAAAGCCTTTTTTAGACGTGACCGTCTGTTTTTCATCCTTGACAGGAAAATGTCAAAATCACGATAGCTCATATTGGCAGGCAAAAGATCAAGGTTATCATAGTCGCTTGCCCGTATAGCGCCCGTAAAACAATCCACATCCTTGAAAAAGGCCTGTTTTTTTAATTTACGGGAAGGTTTTACCCGAAAATAAAAGCCCGATGCACCCTGTGGATCCATATCACAGAGCAGTGTCTGCTTACCACTCATGGCACAGGCATAGGCCAGGTTAACAGAGGTAGCAGTTTTTCCGACCCCCCCTTTATTACTGTAGCAGGCGACTATTTTCATTTTAACACGCCTCAAATATGAGTTTTTTCACTTAACCATCTCGCAATTCAAGTTTTTACGAATTCCTCGTAGATGATATTGACGTAGACAACGTAGACTTTTACTCTTCAAGTTGGAACAAGTCAGTAAAAGACACGTGAATCTTTTCACTGTCAAAGTGAGCAAAATTTTCCATTACAAGATTCCGTTCTCTGTATTGTAACTGGTAGAGCATAGCAGTGAGAGCACCTATAGATTCGGCAACCTTCAAACTTTTTTTGCCTGACATGGACTGTCCCGACATGAACATCCCAAGAGATACCTGCTGCACAGAATAGTCATTAAACCTACCCAGATTATCCTGCAGCACCTTCAATGCCCTGATAAGGACTTTAACCTTCTTTTTCGAGAAAAGCGGCAAAGAAAACTCCATCAGATAACGCAGTTTTTTACAGTGAATACGCAGTTCATGTACAACCTCGTCGGCAGTTGTTTCATCAATACCACGAGCAATTCTGCACACCTTCCGATATCGTTTAAGAATCAGCCCGGCAACATACTGATTTGAACTCTTCATCGCATTGGGACCGGATGTAAGGTTGCCGCCGGCATACAGATCAACCCATCCGTCAATTAACCGACGATAGGATTTCCTCTTTATCATGTTACAGACTGTTTTGTGCTCATCCACTCTCTCTTTCGAAATAACATCGAACAGAATTCTAAGTCCCCCATGACTGCTCTCCGGAACCATCTGAAAATAGTCATCCCGGCCGAACAGATAAACATCCAGGTCACGGAGGCGATTTGTCTGCTTCATCAGATCAGCAAACTCCTTCTTCAACTGTGCAGTCTGTTCAGCGCCATAGACTCCCTTAAAAAGACTCAGGACGGATCTGACCTTTCGAAAACTGACACGGTAGTCATGCAGGAATTCCGTATCGTAATCAGCTACCACACCGGCTTCATTTTGCCTTGCAACGTTTATGTAGGTACGAATAATTGTTGTAGCACTCTCCTTAATCGGATCCTCAGAAGCAAGAAGGATATCAGGTTTTGCAGAATAATTTTTCGATTTTATCCCTAACCGGCTGTACACTTCTTCAACATCTCTACACAGGTCGGCACCCATTTTCATCAACGAGCTTTTCAGATCTGCATGGGCACGCTCATAACCACGAAGAGACTGCGTAATCCCAAACTGCAATGATCGTTTTTTTCGAAAAAAAGAAAAGACATGCAACCGCGCCCGGGTCTTTCGCTCATCATCCAGGATCAGTCCCATGTCACGCCGTATTTTTAAGCTCGACACAACCATGAACGCCCGAAGCCTGGAAACACCTTTCAATGACCTGGCCACCGGCCCATCTTCCAGTTCGGACAGGAAGGACCATGTCGATCCCGGCTGTTGTTCAACAATCCGGCCGTTTGCAAGATTTATCAGCAGCAGGGCCTGCCCTGTTTGTAATAGAATTTGCTTTGAAAGCCTTATTTCGTTATCAAAGGTGTCCAATAGAGAACAATCAACCAGTTCACCTTTTTCAACAACCAGATCATACCGCGTGTCACCATCCAGATGACGATGCAATTTTTTCAGTCTCTTTCCATGAGGAAGAGTAAAAACAAAAGGTTCCATAACAACTTAATTGATTTCTAATATTATTGCCTTATTCTGCATTGGCATTTGCTGCACATATGCTTAAAGTAGCTGGCTAGCATGATTTTCATTTAAACATGTTAATATTAAAAAAGGGAGATGAACATGAAAAAATATTCAACCATATCGTTTTTTAAAACCAGCCTGCTATATGTGCTTGTTCTGACCTGTCTCAGTGCCCTGGGATGCGCAGGGGTTGGATCGAATATTCCTCCGGAAAGAAGAGAGCCCCTGATTGAAGGGGAAAACAACCAGGGAAATTTCAGCTATGGGCCGCTGACAGTTGACTATAGTTATACAGTGACCGGCAGTAATATGGTTGTTGGTGGCAGTAACATGATTCTGGCAGGGAAGGCATCTTATCAGGGTGGTGCCGGTTCATTGGATGTTCGCATCATGTTCCTGGATGCAACAGGACTTGTACTGCAGCAGAAGATAATATATTCATCAGGATACAGGACAGGTAATGCAAAGAGATCGGATCGTGTTTTTCAGAAAACCTTGAGTGTTCCCGCCGGATCTGCCGCAATAACCTTTACCTATTCAGCAACCGAGCGTAGCGGTCAACGTTAATTGCAGTCTGGTGCAAACCTGCCAGAGTAAGCGGGATCCGTAAATAAAACCTTAGCAGGAAGATTGCCTTGAAAAACCAGTCCAGTTCCTTTGTCTATCAGTCAGAATACCCCTGTTCAGCAGAAGATCTCTATACATATCACAGCAGGGATGGCGCTCTTGAACGCCTTCTTCCCCCCTGGGAAAAAAACACTCTGATCTCCAAACAGGGGAATATCAGGCCCGGAAGTCAAGTAAAACTAAAAATGTACGCAGGGCCCTTCCCATTTTACTTCCACGCCCGCCATGTTGAAGACAAACCCGGTAAGATGTTCAAAGATATCCAGGAGAAAGGTCCTTTTTCCAGTTGGACCCACTCTCATTTTTTTCATAATACTAAAAAAGGATCTCTACTGGAAGACAGGATAGAATACGCTCTCCCGGCCCACCGCTTTTTACCCTCGTTTGTTAAAAACCATGTAGAAAAAAAACTCACAGGAGGTTTTCGCCACCGTCAACGCACCCTCACCGCAGATATTGCCCTGCATCAACAATGCAGTCAGATCCCTTTAAGAATACTGATCACTGGAGCAAGTGGTGTCCTGGGAAGAAGGCTCATCCCGTTGCTCAGAACCGGCGGGCACACTGTTTACACCCTGGTTCGCAGACGTCCTTATGCAAATAGAAATGAAATCTTCTGGGATCCGGAAACAGGATTTTTAAGCAAGACCGATCTGCCGGAACTTGACGGAGTCATCCATCTGGCGGGCGCACCCATCGGTCTTAAACGCTGGACTGTAGAGAGCAAACAGAGGGTACTTGAGAGCAGGGTTAAAGGTACGGAACTCCTCACCCGAACACTTGCAACACTAAGTAAACCACCCAAAGTGCTGCTCAGCGCATCCGCCGTTGGTTATTATGGAGACTGTCAGGACAGGCTCATTGATGAAACTGAACCGGCGGGAAAAGATTTTATTTCCACCGTCTGTCATCAGTGGGAAGAAGCGGCCCAACCGGCCCGGCAGGCAGGTATCAGAACCGTTTTTTTTCGTATGGGAGTAAGCATGACTCCCCGGGGCGGCGCACTGAAACGGATTCTCTCCACATCGCCTTTGGGCTTTATACGGTATTTCGGATCAGGTAAACAGTATATAAGCTGGATCAGTGACGATGATCTCATATCGGCCATGCTCCATGCCCTCACCTGTTCAAGCCTGGAAGGACCTGTAAACGTGGCGGCACCGGAACCGGTGACTAATAGAGAGCTAATGCGTGTGCTGGCGAAAATAACAGACCGCCCTTTGCTCTTTCCCCTGTCCGCCAGACTTTTCCAGGGTATGTATGGACAGATGGCCAGGGAGATAATACTTTCAGGTTGTTCTGTCTCCAGTAAAAAACTTCAGGATTCGGGTTTTCATTTCCGTCACCCCAACCTGGAAACAACACTACGAAACCTGCTGGGAATAGATACTCAGGAAAAGATATAGAATATGAGCAGGAAATTAAAAGCAACATTCTGGGTCATTATGACCACAGCCTTAACATGCGGTTTTCTCCATCACCTTATCCCGCCGGAGGTGCTGAACTTTGAGCGCTTACATATTTTTCTCTTCAATCTCTGCGGTGGTGGCACTCTGCTTATCTATTTCACAGAGGGCAGACAAAACTTAAGCCCCAAAGCTCTCCTTTTCCTTCTGCTTACCGTAAGTTTTGCCTTCTGTGCCTTTCTGGAGTGGTATGCACTTACCCTGATAATCCCTCTGGCACTGGCAGCAATCACTGAGACAGTGCGCGTACAGCACTTCGGCAGTTGCCTTCCAAGGGGGCTCTTTTCATCCGGTGAAAGTACTGCAAGAAAATTCCATCAAGCCGCTCTCCTCTGCCTCTCTCTGGGGCTGTTTATCTCGATCCCTGCCACTCTCAACTCCGTTTATGGTCACTGGGTTACTCTGGACAAACTGAAACTGGACACCTTTTTTCTCGGCTTTTCCTTCCCTATTTCACTTATCAGCATGTCGGTTATTTTCTCCCTGATGAAGGAAGAATGTCAACCACTCACCTGTATGCTCAAAGAGGTTTCTTTCTGGATAATAAATCTCGGGGTTATCATTTTCTTTCTCTTTATTCTTGCCAACTGGTTCCTGCCCCAGGTTGCCATAGCCACAATACTGTTTTTCACCGTCTCTTTTATTCTCTATTTATACCTGCACCAGGGTGTACGGTTGCAGCAAAAGGCCTTTCTTACTTCGGGGATTTTCTTTCTGGTGATTACAGCGATCACCGGTATTATCTATATTCTTCTGGAATTTTCTGTTGACTACAACCCACAGGAAACCCTGCCACTTCTGAGGATGCATGCATTTACCGCTCTTTACGGCTGGAACCTCAGCGGACTTGCGGTTATCAGCCGGCATGGAGATTTCCCGATCCAGTTGCATTCCCGGAAAGTGATCCTGCTCCACTGGCTCACCGTTCTCATCCTCTGCCCGCTGGGATATTTTTTTCCACTCATAGCCATTGCAGCTGTTTTCTGCTACGGCTGGCTGCTTTATATGCTGCTCTTTAATTACGGACAGGTTGACCAAAAGATTGTCAGGGCGGAAGACCAACTGCTCGCGACCGACAAATAGGATTTAACCCGGATTTTTCATATCAAGTTGTGCGTCAATCTCCTCAACTTTTTCCTGAGCAGTTTCCCATGTGTCATACCAGCGCTCAAGACGCCGCTTGCATGTCTCATAGTCCCTGCCTGCCTCTGCCCAACCATGTTCATCTGAATAGAGTTCCGGGTCAGCCATACGGCCTTCGAGCTCCTCTTTCTGCTGTTCCAGCAGCTCTACTTTTTTTTCCGCCTCTGTAACTTTTTTCAGCCACTGTCCGGCCCGCCTGCTTCGCTCCTGTCGTCTCTCGGCTTCCAGCCTTTTACGTTCCTTTCTCCCCTCTTTTAATTCCGATGCTGTGTCTTTTTCATCTTTTGCAGACGCACCGCGGTTCTTTTCCACCCTCTCTTTTTCCCTGACCCGATCCAATTCCTGTTTTTGCAGATACTCAGCCACATTACCTTCATGGAAAGTTATTTGACCATTTTTAACTTCCAGCACCTTATTTACAAAAGAGTCTAGAAAATAACGATTATGGGAGACAACAATAATGGTTCCATCATACTGAGCCATGGCCTCCTGCAACACCTCCTGGGAGCTCATATCCAGATGATTAGTCGGTTCATCCAGGAGCATGCAGTTAGCAGGGGTTGCAATCATTTTGGCAAGAGCCAGCCGACTCTTTTCTCCGCCGGAGAGAACGGCAACTTTCTTATCAACATCATCTCCCCGAAAGAGAAAAGCCCCCAGCAAAGAACGGGTGCGGGTAATGGTCATCTCTTCACCACCCAGCACCATGGTTTCAAGAACGGAAAATTGAGGAGAGAGTTCCCGGGCCTGATGCTGGCCGAAGTAAGACATCTCAACATTTGCCCCCAGCCGAACGGTGCCGGAGTCGTGTTCAATCTCCCCTGCAAGAATCTTTATGAAAGTTGATTTGCCAGCACCATTAACCCCGACAACGGCAACCTTATCCCCACGATGGAGCATCAGCTCTGCACCTGTAAAGACGGGCTTTCCATTATAACTTTTACTGAGATTGTCAACCTGAAGGACATCCCGCCCCGATGGCGGCGCCGGAGGAAAAGAAAATTTAATCTGACGATTTTCATTCTCCAGTTCAATACGCTCCATCTTTTCCAGTTGTTTTACCCTACTCTGCACCTGTTTTGCCTTGGTCGATTTGGCTCGAAACCTCTCAACAAACCGCATTGTCTGCCTGATTTTAGCCTGCTGATTATCATAGGCACTTTTAGTAATGGCTCTCCGTTCCGCCTTCTCTTTAAGATAGTAAGTGTAATTCCCCTTATATACATCCAGGCTGCCCAGACTGATCTCCCAGATAAACTCCGTTGTCTTATCCAGGAAGGTTCGATCATGGGAAATTATAACCATCGCTCCTTTATATGAGCGCAGAAACTGCTCAACCCATGTGAGAGAATCAAGATCAAGGTGGTTTGTAGGTTCATCCAGGAGCAATAGAGAAGGTGCTTCGAGCAGCATTTTGGCCAGCTTTAACCTCATCTGCCAACCTCCGGAAAAAGACGAAACCGGTTTTTCCAGATCTTCCTGCAAAAACCCCAGGCCATTCAGCACCTTCTCAATTTTTCCACGTATGGCATAGATATCGCTGCCATCCAGTTGATGCTGGATCTCTCCCTGACGTCGAAGCAGCTTCTGAAAGTCAGCCGATTCAGCACCAGCTCCGCCCATTTTCTCATTGAGAACGACAGCCTCTTTCTGCAATTCCAGCAGGTGTGAAAAAGCTGTTTCGGCCTCATCATAAAGGGATTTATCCGACAGCAGATCATCTGATTCCTGGGGCAGATAACCGACAGTGAAATACTTTGATCTGCTGACCACCCCGTCATCGGTAGCTGAAATCCCGGCCATGATCTTCAGTAACGTCGATTTACCGGAACCATTTACCCCTACCAGTCCTATTCGGTTACCGTGATATACCTGCACGGAAATATCATTGAACAGATGTTTCTTGCCAAACCGCAAATCCAGATTATTGATCGAAATCATACCTGATACTACCTCGTTCCATACTTTTATCTGCTGTTATTCCGAAACGATCACCAAACCCCAGCTCGATCAATCGCTTGATATTCTGTCTTTTCATCCCGTTTACCGCCGAAAGATCACGGTGAGAGACAAATATTGTCACTTTTTCTTCAGGAAGCAGAGTATTCAGCTTTTTTCGAATCTGTCTAAACCAGATTCTTGATTTAACAAGCTCGCCAAAGGAGGGATGGTAAGGTCCGTCAACAATACTCTCCTCCAGAGATTTGGAAGGTTGCAGTCCCATACGTACAACCGGAATTGCCGCCCCTGCCAGACGTGAATACCCTTTTATTGACAACGCTACTGCTTTGTTCAGGGAAAGGGGATGATACACTCCCTGATGATAGAGATCTTCCAGTCCGGAATTTTTCACAACAACCACCGGATATAGACGGACAAAATCGGGCTGCAGCCGTATAACTTCATCAATACCCTGTAGAAATGAGACCGTAGTCTCAGAGGGCAAACCAACCATAAGTTGAACTCCCACCTGCATGCCGGCCCCCCGCAGTATTTTTACCGCTTCTCTACTTTGCAGAACAGTGTGACCACGTCGGGATTTTCTAAGAACATGGTCATTCAGAGACTGCACACCAAGCTCCACAGTCTTCACCCTGAACTCCTGTAAGAAATTGCAGATATCCCGATCGATACAGTCAGGCCGTGTTGAAAGGCGAATGGATGTTACCAGTCCAGAGTCGATAAATGGGGAGACAGGCGACAGCATACCAATCTGCTCCTCCATGGCAAGACAGGTAAATGATCCCCCGTAAAAGGCAACCTGAACCTCGTTTCGCCCACGGCTCCGTGCCAGCCACTCCTCAATGGTCCGGACTATCTCTTCCTCTACAGGCCGATCCCTGTCATCCTGGCCTGTAATCGACTGCTGGTTGCAAAAAAGACATTGATGCGGACATCCGCGATGGGGAATAAAAATGGGGATTACCAGAGCCATATTGCCTATGCGGAGTCATTCTGCAGTTTTTCAAGGGCTGCGGCAGCCGCTCTCTGCTCTGCCTCTTTTTTCGAACCGGCCTGCCCCGTGCCCAACACCGTCCCATGGAAATGAGCCGCGATAGTGAACAGTTTTTGATGTGATGGCCCTTCTTCAGCCTCAACTATATATAAAGGGCCTTCATTATATTTGTCCTGCAAAACTTCCTGCAGACGGCTCTTTGCATCGGCAATTAACAGTTCTTCCTTTTTCCCTTCGATGGCGGGCATAAAAAATTTCTCAATAAGCTCACAGACAGTCTGGTATCCCGTATCTTCAAAAATTGCCCCTATAACAGCCTCATAGCCACATGAGAGGATGGAGGATTTGTTTCTTCCATTTGACGCATCCTCTCCCCTGCCCAAAGAGAGAAACTCACCCAACTCAATGTCCCTTGCCATATTTGCAAGATGCGTCTCATTAACAAGTGCAGACCGCAGCCTGGTCAATTCACCTTCCCGCATCTTCGGATATTTCTGATAGAGAATATGTCCAACAACCAGGTCAAGTACAGCGTCTCCGAGAAATTCCAGAGTCTGATTGTCCTGCCCGGCCTGGGATTGTTCAAAAGCATAGGAAGAGTGTACCAGCGCTCTCTGCAACAGCCGCAGATCAGTAAATCGGTAATCAATTATTCTCTCAAACCTGCTCAGTGTCTCTTTGTTCATTCGAACAAGTGAATCAATATCCATACCCATTTTCAAACATTTCCCTTGTCAAAAACTAAAACTGTGGTATAAAGATTTCCTCAACAGTGCGGCGGCGTAGCCAAGTGGCTAAGGCAGTGGTCTGCAAAACCATTATTCATCGGTTCGACTCCGATCGCCGCCTCCATGAATTTCAAAGGGATTGCAGACTATTTCTATCTGTAATCCCTTTTTTATTTTTTTCTGCCACTTGACCAAGGCGGCCGGTCTGACCTTTTATCTCATTTATCTACTATCTGTTCCTACTTGTGGGCATGTAAATACAGTATATTATCTTTCAGGTCAAGGTAGATGGATTCCATCTCTCGATATTCCAGAGAAAGAATGCCAGGAGCCTGTCCGAGAATGCATTTCTATTCATTCTCTTTGATATATTCAGCAGGAGTTGCCAAAGACTGACAAAACGATTCGGCTTGTGTTTTCCGGGTCCATTCTCACACCATATTCCTGTTGAATGGTTACAGCAATCTCGAGTGCATCCAGAGAGTCAGTTCCCAGAGGGGAACCGGGCCCTATCAGGGGATCATCACGAATTAACAGACTCAGATTTACAACAAGCTTAAAAGGTTCAATTTATAAACCTCATTACAGGTTGCTGGATGAGTTGTTCCAAAGGAACAGGATTAAAATCCAGGGTTAAAGTACTAAAGAGGCAGTCAAGTTCTTTTTGCCAATAGTTCAGCTGGTTTTTCTTATGTGGTGCAAGGTCGTGGAGCATTACAATATCACCGGGTTGCAAATGTTTGAGAATTTTTCCACCAAGATTTTGGATATTCCGATTTCCCCGGTCAAAGGCACGACAGCTGTAGGTAACTGTGATAAGGCCTTCCTCTTTTAACGCCTTCCAAAGACGAGGACTGCTGATGCCCACGGGTGGACGAAAAACAAGAGGTTGTATTCCTGACCCTTTTAAGATTTCCTGAGTATTATGGATATCCCTCTGCAGGTTTTTTTGTCGCCGCAGCATAAGAAAATAGTCGTGGTTCCAGGAATGATTGCCTATGCTGTGCCCCCGGGCAAGAATATCTGTGATCAGATGCGGATATTTTGCCGCTTTTTCCCCCACCACGAAAAATGTGGCCTGCAGACTGTGACGATCCAGTAGATCAAGCAAAATCGGGGTAGATGATGGGGATGGGCCATCGTCAAATGTAAGGGCAATACTCTCCATTCCCGCCGGACCTCGGCTGATGATAGGCAGAAAGAAACCAAATCCAGGAAAAAAGGGTGCCCCGAAACAGAGCAGAAGAAAGAGGAATAGTGGAATAATTGCCAGGGGGGAATAAATAAAAAATAGCAGGAAAGCCATCCCCAAAGCGATGAAACCGGTTTTCTCAGCCAGAGAAAAAGATATCTTAGCAACGTTATCGAACACCAGCCGCCTCTTTATCTGTCCGACCAACCATCCAGACCAACTCCGGATTGGCAGCCGAGACCTCATTTGTGGTAATCACAAAGCCGGCTTTTTCCATGAGTTCTACCATCCTTTC
>DEIL01000049.1 GCA_002352445.1 Desulfobulbaceae bacterium UBA2775 | reverse complement strand
TTAAATTAGTCTATCCATTTTTTAGTCATAATGTAAGGGGCAAATAAAACTTGCGAATTTAATTTGTTCAATTTTTCGCTCAAAATTGATGAAATCAACCACATTAATTCCGGTTGACCCAATAAAAATGCGTTATTTGATTTGGGTGCGGCTCTTATGAAGCAAGTTAAATCAACTGACAATAAAGGCGTTCAGCATTATCAACCTATAATTTACACCACTTTCTGACAAGATAATTCAACCTGCAATGGATATCTGACCTGATTTTAAAAAATCACTCATCACATGGCCCCATGATGAAGTATAATCGATAATATTTAAGTTTTAACTGGACAAGGAGCTATATTTCCGTTATAGAAGGATACGGAGGTATATGACACATGCAGACAATAAAGCAACAAACCTTTTGTGGCCGCGAGTTTACCAACAAAGAGATTTCATTGATCCAGGAAGTAGTTGCCATTTGTGGTGGCATCAGCCGATACGAGTTGGCAAACACCGTATGTGAACTCCTGAAGTGGAAACGGCCCAGTGAGCGACTGAAAACCCGGGAATGCAACGAGTTTCTGGAACTTTTGGAATCCAAAGGTGCACTGACCCTGCCAGAGAAAAAACGAAAACGTCAGACTGGTTCCCAAAAGATTATTCCCGAAAATCCATGCAGGCAGCCCAAAAGTATCCTCAGTGGTAGCGTGGAAGAGTTTACACCCCTTGAGATACAGCGCGTTCAAAATCGAGATCAAAGGGATCTGTTCAAAGAACTCATAGGGCGCTATCACTATCTGGGATATGCAATGCCCTTTGGCGCAAGATTACAGTACCTGGTCTATGTAAACCGTCCCCATCGAGAGGTGGTTGGTTGTGTTCAATTTTCAAGCCCTGCCTGGCGCATGCGTGCCCGGGATGAATGGATTGGTTGGACAGAAACAAGGCGTAAAGCGGCTTTACAACAGGTGGTGAACAACAGCCGTTTTTTGATACTGGCACGTATTCAGAATTTAGCGAGCATGATACTCTCGTGTACCCTTAGGGAGCTGAGGGGCGATTGGGAGCGACAATATGGCCTTAAACCGCTGCTTGTGGAAACACTGGTGGACCAGCAGCAGTTTCACGGTGGCTGTTATCGGGCTTCAAACTGGACCGAATTGGGAAAGACCACTGGTCGTGGCCGAATGGACAGGGCCAACGAACGCCATGGTGCCCAGGTAAAAACCATACTGGTATATCCACTGGTAAAAAATGCTGTACACCAGCTCAGGGAGGGTGACAAATGAGTATGAACACAGCTGTGAACCTTTCTGTTGTAGAACATCCCTATGACCATGTCATTGACCAGGGGCGGGAATACTACGATGGTATTGTTAATTTTCTTGATTCTGAGGAGAACCATTCAATGAAACTCAGCGGTTTGGAACAAGAACTCGAAAAACGGGGACGAGAATTGATGCGCATCCTGCTTCAGAAACACCTGGACAAACTAGGCCCAAGCCGTTGTGAACAATCAGTATGTGGTTCTGATGGAATTGATCGGCCGAATGTGAGATCCCAAGATCGGAAAATCGAAACCGTTTTTGGCACGGTATCGACAAACCGTACCGGATATGGGAATGAGGGTGTGGTAAGCCTGCATCCATTGGATGCTCAGCTGAATATTCCCCCTGAGCGTTATTCTCTTGAACTTCGCCGTCGTGTAGCTGAGAATGCAGCAAAGAGCTCTTTTGATGAAACCTTTGAAACCATCAAGAAAACCACGGGTGCCCATATTCCCAAACGTCAGGTAGAAGAACTGACACAGAGAGCAGCCCTGGATTTTGATGCATTTTATGAGACACGGCAATACAACCCGGCAGATGAAACAACCACCGGACCGATTCTGGTGATTACCGCCGATGGTAAAGGGGTGGTGATGCATGAGCAGGATCTCAGGGAACAAACTCGGAAGGCGGCCCAAAAAAGAAAGCCCCAGATGGAAACACGTCTGTCCAAAGGAGAAAAGAAAAACGCCAAACGCATGGCAACCGTCGCGGCTGTTTATTCCATAGATACTTTTCAGCGCACACCTGAAGGCCTGCTCCCGGGAAACAACAAGCCCGATAAAGAGAAAAGTCCTCGTCCTGAACAAAAACGTGTCTGGGCAAGCCTTGAGAAATCAGCAGAACAAGTCATTGAATCTGCTTTCTCCGAGGCTTCCAATCGAGACCCAAAACAGGAAAAGCATTGGGTTGCGCTGGTGGACGGTGAGAATCATCAGCTTCGTATTCTAAAGCGTATGGCCAAAAAACTAGGGGTAGACCTCACGATCATCGTTGATATTATCCATGTCATTGAATACCTGTGGAAAGCTGGCAGGGCCTTTCATCCCCAATCTGGCCCGGAACTTGAGAAATGGGTTCAGCATCGGCTACTTAAAATACTTGAAGGTAAAGCCGGGTTGATGGCAGGCGGAATGCGCAGAAGTGCCACAATGAAAAAACTCACTGACAAGCAGCGTGAACCCGTGGAAACTTGCGCAACTTATCTCAAGAATAAAGCCCCTTACCTTAATTACGATCAATACCTTGACCTGGGATTTCCCGTTGCCACAGGGGTTATTGAGGGGGCATGTCGCCATCTTGTCAAGGATCGTATGGATATAACCGGTGCCAAATGGAGACTGACCAGTGCAGAAGCAGTGCTTCGGCTGCGTGCCTTGCGAAGCAGTAACGATTTTGATAAATACTGGGATTTTCATGAAGCCTGTGAACACAAACGGAATCATCAGGCTCTTTATCAAGAAGGTGAAGTTCCACACACAAAGCTTCCACAGTCTTCGTCCAAACAAGATCACCTTAGAGTAATAAAGTAATCCCGTCAAAAAAATGAGAAATATTATGACTACAAAAATCTGTTGTCAGGCATGTCGCAAAAGAGCCGCACCCAAATCGTTTTATCTCATTTAATTACACACCCCTTCTTCAAAATGTCTATGGCATCTATAGCGCTCACATAAATTGAGA
>DEIL01000296.1:8741-19685 GCA_002352445.1 Desulfobulbaceae bacterium UBA2775 | reverse complement strand
CCCTTGCCGATGGTGTCAGTCCTGCGGGAGGAACTGATCTGGAAGGACCAGGTTCGGTGTTGAAATCAGTTGCTAATATCCCCCACGATCGTTTTGTTCAGGGAACACTTTTAAATCTGAAGGTGGGACCTGCCATGCTGAGCGAGGAAAATGGCATAATTCAGATGATGGCTCTGTTGAAAAGCATGTGCAGCCTTGGTGTCTACCATGTTCAGTTTAATGTGATTGACCAGGAAAAATTGATTCAGGCGCAGAGGAATCCTGATGAACATCGTGGACTGCTCGTCAGGGTCGCAGGTTATACTGCCTATTTTGTTGAACTTGGCAAAGACGTTCAGGATGAAATTATCGGCAGGACAGTTCAGCATGGTATCTCAGTTGGATAAAGGGGAGGTCAAAAACTGTACAGGTACAGTTCTCCGCCTGGAAAGAAATTCTATCCATGATGGACAGGGGTTGCGTGTAGTTCTGTTTTTAAAAGGATGTTCTCTCTCCTGCAAGTGGTGTTCAACTCCCGAGTCACAACAAGCCGTTGTCGAAAAAGGATATGGCAGAATCATATCAGTTGATGAGGTGGTTGCTGAAATATGTAAGGATGAAATATTCTTTTTTCATTCCGGCGGCGGCGTGACCATTAGTGGTGGAGAATGCCTGCTTCAGCCGGATTTTGTCGCGGGTGTACTTGGAGAGTGCCGGAAGCGGGGAATTGATACAGCCATAGAGACAAGCCTTTTTGCGCCATGGCCGAGTGTGGAAAAAATTCTTCCTTTTCTAAATGCTATTTATGTAGATCTGAAACATCCTGATGGCAACATTCACAAGAAGCTTGTCGGTGTCGATAACAGGCATATCCTTGCGAATCTTAAAAAGATCGATCAGTCCGATTTACCCTTTAAGATCTATCTGCGCATCCCGCTTATCCCTGGAATCAATGATGAGGATGATGCCCTCATAAAAACCCTCTCAATAGCTGCATCGCTCAAGAAACTGGTAGAAATAGAAATACTGCCCTACCATCGTCTTGGGGTAGGGACCTATGCAAAACTGGGCAGATCTTATGAGTTGGAGGATGTGGCTACTCCTTCAAGGGAATATATCATTGAACGAACAGAGTTTCTGAAAAAGCAGTGTTATGCTGTACCCGTCAAAGTTGGGAGTGGCTATATTTAAAAAGAATATGTAGATTTGAATTAGAAAACAAGAGTGCGAGAGGTTGAGTGCGGTTACATAAACAGTGTTCATTTCTCTAGAGCATACATTGTTTTTCTTGATTATGATGTTGCAACTGGTGTAATTTTGCCGGTATTTGGTTTCTTGTATCCAGGAGGATACGGGTAATAGCCAGGAGGCTGTCCGAGAAAAAATGCTTATTCACGGGCAGCTTCCTGGTTAATTAAATAATGTAAAAGGAGGATGTTGTGAAAAAATCTTTATTGCTGTCTTCTCTAGGTGGCGCACTTGCCGGTTTACTCGTACTTGGTAATGTTGCTACTTCTGCAGATTTGAAAATCGGTATCATGGTTCCCACAACCGGATCAGAAGCAACGTATGGCAAAGATATGGAAAATGCTATCAACCTTGCTGCTGCTGAAATCAATAAAGCTGGCGGTGTGCTTGGCCAGAAAATAGTCACCATGACCGGCGATGCTGCCTGTGATCCACAGCAGGCGACCTCTGCCGCCAGTAAACTGGTTTCTGCCGATGTCACAGCTGTTGTCGGCGGATACTGTTCAGGTGCTACTATGCCCACCATGAAAATTTATGGTGATGCCGGTATACCGATGGTTATCCCTGCAGCAAATTCCACCAAATTGATCGATATTAATCAAGGCAATGCTTTTCAGATCAATTCTACCGGTTTTGACCAGGTGAAAACAGCTGTTAGCCTTTTTGAGGCAAAAGGAATTAACAAACTGGCAATTGTTCATCAGGGCGACGGTTACTCCGAAGATCTTGCCAAGCTGACACGTGAGAAATGGACCGCAATGGGCAAAGAAGTTGTAGCCTATGAGGTTGTAAATAAAGGTGAGCAGGATCAATCAGCCCTCGTAACCCGCGTTAAGTCCAAGGCACCCGATGCTGTTTTCTGGACAGCATACTATGCCGATGGTGCTATGGTAATCAAGCAGCTTCGTCAGGGTGGCTATCGTAATCTTATTGCAGTTGGCGATGGGTCTAACTCACCGAAACTTCTTGAGATTGCTGGAAAAGCAGCCGAAGGGGTTTACTGTTTCTCCAACCCTACCGTGGAATATCTTCCCGCAGCTAAATCCTTTCATGCAAATTACAAGGCCACCTACAAGCAGGATCCGGACGCCTATGCCGCGCTCTCCTATGACGGCATGAAGCTTATGGCCGATGCTATCACACGTGCGGGTTCAACCGACAAAGCGGCAATCATAAAAGCACTGGCCGCAACAAAGGAATTTACAGGTATTGCCGGTCCCATTTCTTTTACTGATAAAAACACCCTCGCCAGAAGTAACTTTGTTATTCTTGTAGCAAAAGACGGAAAGTGGATCCTCAATAAATAAAACTCTTTTTGTCTCAAATTCCTGTGCAACCCGGTATTGTAACTCATGCCGGGCTGCACGGCCATAGTACTCATCCTCTTTAAACGGATTAGTTATGTCAATCCAGGACATTTTATTACAACAGCTGGCTAATGGACTGATACTGGGCTCATTCTATGCTCTCGTTGCCCTTGGCTACACCATGGTGTACGGCATCATTAAGCTTCTTAATTTTGCCCATGGTGATCTTTACATGCTGGGTTCATTCGTAGGTTTTATCATTTTGTCTTTCCTTAGTACCTACATCGGCGACGGCTGGGCAGGTATTCTCTGCAGTATGGTTTTGAGTATGATAGCCGTTGGACTGTTGGGTGTACTGATTCAGCGGATAGCCTATGTACCGATGCTTTCCGCCCCCAGACTTTCTATTCTCATCACCGCACTTGCTGTTTCCATGGTACTTTACAATGGTGTTATGGCACTTACCGATGGTCAGTACCTGGCCTTCCCCACAGATCTGAGCTATGAAGGTTTTGATCTCGGCAATGTGTTTATCACCAATACGCAGATAATACTCGTAGGCGCCTCTTTTATCCTGATGATAGTCCTCTACCTTTTTGTTCATAAAACTCTTTACGGCAAGGCGATGCGTGCAATCGCTATCGACCAGGATGCCTGCAGGCTGATGGGGATAAATGTGAACAAAATTATTGCCTTAACTTTTTTCATTGGTACATCCCTTGCTGCTGCGGCCGGCATCATGGCTGGGACCTACTACGGCAGTATCCATTTTTTCATGGGTTTCGTCATTGGTCTCAAAGCATTTACTGCTGCCGTTATCGGTGGGATCGGTTCAATCCCTGGTGCCATGCTGGGAGGGCTGCTTTTAGGGCTCCTGGAGTCCTTCGGTACCCAGATTCCATTTATCGGAACAGAGTGGAAGGATGTCTTTTCCTTTAGCATACTCATTCTCCTTCTTGTGTTCAAACCTACCGGTATTCTAGGAAAAACAGAAATTGAGAGGATGTAATTCATGGTAAATCCAACTAATACACCCTCAACTGGCATATCCGGTCAAGACAATCCGGGTGGTCTGAGCGGATGGCTTTATCCACAAAAGAATCGCATGTTCATTCTTATGACTCTTGCTGTTATTGCCATGCTTATTCCTCTGGTATCAAATAACTATGGCCTCGAGGTCATGACAAATGTCTGGTTCTATGTCATGCTCTGCCTGGGGTTGAATATTGTCGTTGGCTACGCAGGACTTCTCGATCTCGGCTATGCCGCATTTTTTGCGGTTGGAGCATACACAACAGGTATCCTTACCTCCCAATTTGGTGTCAACTTCTGGCTGACTATTCCCGTCGCTGTCTGTGTCTCTGCCTGTGCTGGTCTCATCATTGGCGGCCCGACCCTGAGACTGCGCAGCGATTATCTTGCCATTGTCACACTTGGATTTGGAGAAATTGTCAGAATAATCGCCAGGAACCTCGAAATCACAGGCGGAGCCAGCGGACTCATTGGTATTGAAAGACCAACTATTTTTGGTTTTCAGTTGAATCAAATTATTCATTTTTATTATGTATTTCTCATCCTTGCCATCCTCGCCTGTTTTGTCAGCTACAGACTGCAGCATTCCCGTCTCGGCAGGGCATGGCAATATGTACGGGAAGATGAAGATGCAGCAGAAGCTATGGGCATTAACAGAGTTGCAGTTAAATTATATGCCTATGTAATCGGTGCCATCTTTGGTGGAGTAGCCGGTTGTTTTTTTGCGGCTAAAATGACAGCTATTTCCCCGGAGACTTTCATGTTTCAGCAATCCGTATTGATTCTTCTCGGCGTTGTTCTTGGTGGCATGGGCAAGATTCCCGGCGTTATAATTGGTGCATTTGCTCTGGTCCTCTTCCCTGAGGTTTTTCGGGGCCTGGGCTCCATGCGTATGCTGGTTTTTGCAGTTGTCATGCTGATTATCATGTTATACAGACCAGAGGGTATCTGGCCGGCAAAGAAATCGTAACACAACACGGTAATACAACGACGGATCAAATTCTATGGCTTTACTAGAAGTTAATAACCTGGCGCTCAGTTTTGCCGGTCTCCACGTTATCAAGGAACTGGATTTCTCCATTGAAGAGGGTAGTATCGCCAGTCTTATCGGACCTAATGGTGCAGGTAAGACCTCCGTCTTCAACTGTCTTACTGGATTTTATAAACCTACCGCCGGTGATATTGTTTTTAATGGAAAATCGATAACGCGGAGGAAACCACATAAAATCACCCGGCAGGGGATGGCAAGGACATTCCAGAACCTCAGGCTTTTTAAAAGTATGACAGTACTTGAAAATGTGATGTCGGGAATGCACTGCCGCAGTTCGGCAGGACCTGTTGGTGCAATCTTCAGAACTGGTTTCCAGCAGAAAGAGGAAGCCACGATAAATGAGTTTAGTGAGACCTGTCTCGATTTTGTTGGATTGCTGGGTGCAAAAGACAGAGTTGCTTCGAATCTCGCTTATGGCGATCAGCGAAGAGTGGAGTGGGCCAGGGCCCTGGCAACTCAACCAAAACTTCTGTTACTCGATGAACCGGCTGCTGGATTGAACCATGATGAAAAGCAGCAGCTGATTGAACTCATCAACCGAATCCGTGACCAGCTCAACATCACAATCTTTCTTATTGAACATGATATGGGACTGGTCATGAAGGTATCGGAAAAAATTACCGTAATTGATTATGGTGAAAAGATTGCCCAGGGAAATGCTGAAGAAATCCAGAGTAATCCAAAAGTCATAGAAGCCTACCTGGGTAAAGAAGAGGACGAAACCGCATGAGCAATACAATTCTCGAAATTGAAAATCTTGAGACACACTATGGCAAGATCCATGCTCTGCGCGGTATCTCCTTAACTGTCAGGGAAGGGCAGATTGTCACCCTTCTCGGTGCCAACGGAGCCGGTAAAAGTACTACCTTGAGGGCGATCTCCGGACTTATCCGCTCAACTTCCGGTACCATCCGTTATAAGGGTGATGATATTACCAGCAAACCCGCCCATGACATTGTCCAGATGGGACTTATCCATGTGCCCGAGGGAAGGAAGATCTTCAAAGGAATGACAATTACCGAGAACCTTGAACTCGGCTCCTTTACTCTCGACGACGATGCTGAACGGAAACGACGTATGGACCATGTTTTCGAGATATTCCCTGTTCTCTATGAACGAAGGACTCGTGATTCTGCTTTTCTCTCAGGAGGCGAGCAGCAGATGCTGGCGATGGGCCGATCGATGATGACCAACCCCAAATTGCTGTTGCTTGACGAACCTTCCATGGGACTTGCTCCCTTTCTGGTTCAGCAGATCATGAAGATTGTTTTAAGACTAAATAAGGAGGGAGTAACCATCCTTCTGGTTGAACAGAATGCCAAGGTGGCGTTGAAACTTGCAGATCATGGTTATGTTCTTGAAACCGGCAAGATAGTTATCAGGGGTGATGCTAAAACACTGCAGCAAGACGAGAGTATAGTGAAAGCCTATCTTGGTGAGTAAAGTTGCAGCTATATCGTCATTCCCGCCTTCGCCGGAATGACGGAATAGGGAACTTTTCATGAGATTATAAACAGTCAATGCTGTCTTAAACTAAGCTTGCATACGTGTGTGGGCAGCCAATGCAAAAACAGACAAAAGCCTATCTGTTGACATTAATTGCCGTTACTTTCTGGGGTACGGCAGCTTCTGCATTTAAAATTGCCCTGCAGTATGTCACGCCTTATTTGCTGCTTTTCTATTCCGCTCTCATTTCCACCATTGCTTTGTTCATTATAATAATTCTGCAGGGTAAGATTTCCCAGCTTTCTAAAATTACTCTGAAACAGATTGGCAAAGCAGCACTGCTTGGGTTTCTCAATCCGTTTCTCTATTATACTGTACTCTTTAAGGCCTATTCCCTGCTTCCAGGGCAGATTGCCATGGCATTAAATTACGGCTGGCCTCTGGCTCTGGCACTTCTGTCTGTCCCCATCCTTAAACAAGCCTTGAGCCGAGCACAGCTTATCGCTGTTATTATCAGTTTTTGTGGCGCTATAATTATTGCTACAAAGGGACAATTCACAGGTTTTAACGAGGTCAGCAAACTTGGTCTTGTGCTTGCTTTCGGTTCCACAATTATCTGGGCATTATTCTGGCTATTCAATGCCAGAGACGGCCTTGATCCGTTGACAAAGCTTTTTTCAGGTTTTTGTTTTGGTCTTCTTTACTCTGTCTTATTCAGCCCCCTGTTTGGTGGTTTGCAGTTGCCCGACATCCAGGCACTGTTGCCGTTGACCTATATAGGGTTTTTTGAGATGGGTCTCACCTTCGTGCTTTGGTTGACAGCACTGGAACTCAGCAGCACAGCAGCGAGAGTTGGAAATCTGATCTATATTTCTCCTTTCCTCTCCCTGATTTTTCTTAGAATTATTATAGGAGAAGAAATTCATGTCGCCACCTTCCTGGGACTCCTTCTTATTGTCGGGTCTATTCTTTTTCAGGAAATGGCGGTAAAAAAAACAAAACCTCTTTGATAATCAACTCGTAAAAACTAAAATTCTTTGTTATTCCATCGTTCTCGCGTAGGAGAAGGATTGCGCAGATTTCCATACATAATGTGATGAAATGATTGGATCGAAATCTACGCTATCTCCAGTCTACGCAGGAATGACGGAGCTGCGGATTTTGTATTTTGTAAGATGGTATTTTTGATGATAATCTTGTAATAACTCTAATTGCTGGAAACCTGGGTAGACAATATGCTAAAGAACTGGAAAATTCCAAAAAACTGGCAGGTAATTACCACCCTTGAAGCACATACAGGTGGAGAACCATTGCGGATTTTTACCGGAGGATTGCCGGAAATAAAAGGAAACTCTGTTCTTAAAAAAAGGCAGTATTTTAAAGAACATTTTGACCACCTAAGAACTTCTGCCTTGTGGGAGCCACGGGGCCATGCTGATATGTATGGTGCAATTCTCACGGACCCGGTCACGCCGGATGGTGATCTGGGGGTTATTTTTCTTCACAACGAAGGGTATAGCACCATGTGTGGTCATGCTATAATTGCCATTACCACCGCCTTTTTTGATACCGGCTGGATTAAAAAAAAAGGAAAAAAACCGGTGTTGAAGATTGACGCACCGGCCGGAAGGGTGGAGGCAACTGCAAACATTGAAGAGGGGAGGGTGAAATCAGTCTCATTTTTAAATGTACCTTCTTTTCTTTATAAGCAGGATTTGCAAGTTGATGTTCCCGGGTTGGGAATTCTGGAATACGATATTGCATTTGGTGGAGCATTTTATACTTTTTGCCAAGCTGATCAGGTTGGTATTGATCTGATTCCTGAAAACCATGACCGATTAATAGATGCCGGTCGGAAGATTAAAGAAAGTGTAATGGCCAGTGAAATAATTGAACATCCTTTTGAGTCTGATTTGGGTTACCTTTATGGGACAATTTTCATTGGCTCTTCGGAAAAAAAAGAACATCATAGTCGAAATGTATGTATATTTGCTGAAGGGCAGGTGGACAGGTCGGCTACCGGCACAGGAGTCAGCGCAAGGGCAGCTATTCATACTGCCAGGGATGGATTGAAACCTCATCAGACCATTACAATTGAAAGTATCTTGGGAACAACAATGACTGTAGAGGTTGCGCAAAAAACAACTTTTGGCCCATATGATGCTGTTATCCCAAAAGTTACAGGAACCGCATCCATAACTGGAGAAAACCGCCTCTATATTGATCCCGATGATGGACTCAGGGACGGTTTTATCTTCCGATAATTATATAAAAAAACCACTATGAATCACCCCAGTATTTTCAATGATGTTATCGGTCCCGTCATGCGTGGGCCGTCCAGTTCTCACTGTGCCGGGGCTCTGCGCATCGGACGGATCGCCCGAGAGTTAATGCACGCAACTGAATTTACTGATGTACTGGTAGAATTCGATAAGGACGGATCACTAGCCACTACACACACAACACAGGGGTCGGATTTGGGTCTCGCCGGAGGGCTTCTTGGCTGGGATACCACGGATCCAAGGATGGCCGACGCAGAACAAATATTTTCCAATAAGGGCTTCAATATAAGCTATGTAATTGGCCACTATGATATGGCGCATCCCAATACCTATCTGATAACCCTTACAGGAACCAGGGAAAAACATGTGATCAGGGCCATCTCCTCAGGGGGTGGGATGGTGGAAATTATCTCCATTGACGGAATCGATATTTCAATCAAGGGTGATTTTTTCGAGACCCTGGTATTTGTCGTATCCTCAGACATCCATCCTCATATAACACCATTTTTGACCAGCGCTGATTTTGTAAATCTCCTTGAGTCTAACGATGATGCATGTATTCAGATAAAAACAGAAACACCGCTCTCAGAAAATGCAATCAGTGCAATCGCAGCTATTGACAATGTTACAATGGTCAGGCAGCTCTCACCTGTGTTACCAATACTGTCACGCAGGGATCTTTCAGTACCATTCTCATCCTACAGGGAAATGCTCGATTTCAATGTCGACAAAAAACTACCCTTGTCAGATCTTGCCATCCATTATGAGAGCCAGCGGGGAGCACTTGAGCGAACAGAAGTTATAGATAAAATGGCAGAGATCGTCGATATCCTGATTAAATCGATCAGAACAGGCCTTAAGGGCACCGAATATGATGAACGGATTCTTGGCTGCCAGTCCAGAGGGTTTGCAGCTGCCATGGAATCAGGCTCCCTTCTGGGTTCCACAGTACTCAATACGATGACCCTCTATATCACTTCCCTCATGGAAATGAAGAGTTCCATGGGCTTAATTGTGGCTGCACCCACGGCTGGATCATGTGCGGGTCTGCCCGGGGCCGTTCTTGGTGCCGTTGACTCCCTTGACCTTTCAAAAGATGATGCTGTTCGGGGGATGCTTGCAGCCGGCATGATCGGTGTACTTATCGCAACAGATTCAACATTTGCCGCCGAAGTGTGCGGCTGTCAGGCGGAATGTGGTTCAGCCTCCGGTATGGCTGCAGCAGCACTGGTGGAAATGGGGGGAGGGTCGGCTACACAGGCTCTTACTGCAGCATCCATGGCTCTTCAGAACATCCTGGGCATGATATGCGACCCTGTAGCCAATCGGGTTGAGGTTCCATGTTTGACCAAAAATGCAATGGCAGCAGCCAATGCTCTCACCTGTGCAAATATGGCCCTGGCAGGATATGATCCTGTCATTCCCCTTGATGAAGTCATTGAGACTATGGATTCCGTCGGTAAAAGTATAGCTCCTGAACTCCGGTGTACTGCTCTCGGCGGACTCTCTATTACAAAATCTGCCAGGGTGATCGAGAAACGTTTCGAAACCGGCGCATCAACAAGCGAGACATAAAATGCTTTATCTGAACAGTCAGGCAATTACTACGGCAGTCACCTGTGACGAAATGATGGACGCTGTCGAGCAGGCAATGGCAGTTTATGAAGCCAAAGCCTATACCATGCCTGAGCGCATGAACGTACCGTGCGGCGATGGAAATATACTCCTGCTTATGCCTTGTATAGCCGGTGATTATATGGTTACCAAGGTGCTGACCCTCTATCCGGACAACAGGGTGGTCGAAAAACCGGTGATCCAGGCAACGGTAATGCTTGCGGACAGCAGGACAGGAACCCCACTTGCCATCATGGAGGGAGGAGCCATTACCGCCATGAGAACCGGTGCTGTCAGCGGTTCGTCAATACGACATATTGCAAAAATAGATGCGGATTCTGTCGGGCTGGTTGGTTGCGGAGTGCAGGGATTCTACCAGCTCAAATATGGTTGTGCCGCTAGAAATATCCGTAAAATCTCACTTTTTGATATGAACCGGGAAAACATATTGTTTCTGTCGGAAAAATTAAAGTCCGACTACCTGGATATTGAAATCAATATAGCGGAATCAACAGAAGACCTCATCAACGAATCGGATATTATAATAACGGCCACAACTGCCAGAAAACCGGTGTTACCTGACATCCCGGAGCTGTTTAAGGGAAAACATTTTATTGCTGTCGGCTCCTTTGAACCTGATGTTCGTGAATATCCCGATGCACTGTTCAGACAGAGTTCCCGGGTCTGGGTCGATATAGATTATGCTAAAGAAGAATCAGGAGAAATTTTAATCCCCCTCAAGGACGGAATTCTGAAGGAAGAACAGATTGAGACCCTTGGCCGGTTTATTCGCTCAGGTGCAGAACCTGACAGGGGGGAAAGTGGAACTACATTCTTTAAAACAGTAGGCATGGCCCTCTTTGATCTTGCGGCCGCACAGTTGATATATGAATCTGCAAAAAATCGTGGAATAGGCCAGCTACTTGAGTAGAAAAATCAACCGGAATCTGTAAGTCATACCTTCTGCGAGGGCAAAGGGAACCGG
>DEIL01000296.1:0-8677 GCA_002352445.1 Desulfobulbaceae bacterium UBA2775 | reverse complement strand
TCATGGGTGTTAGTGCCTTACTCCCTAACTTCTGTCATAAAAAACAACCTATTAACCTCGGATGCGGGCAAAGCCCGTTTAGTAGTATATCTACTACTGATCAGATTTAAGTACCGACAGAAAGGCATTCTGCGGAATATCTACATTACCGACAGTTTTCATTCTCTTCTTTCCTGCCTTCTGTTTTTCTAGAAGCTTTCTTTTTCTTGTGATGTCTCCGCCATAACACTTAGCTGTAACATCTTTTCTCATTGCGGAAACATTGGTCCGGCCGATGATGGTGCCGCCGATAGCTGCCTGGATCGCAATCTTGAACATCTGCCTGGGAATTTCCTCTTTGAGCATTTCACAGGCATGGAGGCCTCGCGCTCTGGCGTTGTTTCTATGGACGAGTTGGGATAGGGCATCGACGATCTCACCATTAACAAGAATATCGAGTTTGACAAGATCGCTCTTTCGATAGTCGATCATTTCATAGTCGAATGAACCGTACCCTTGTGTTACGGATTTCAGTCTATCGTAAAAATCATAGATAACTTCAGCTAGTGGCAGTTCGCATTGAAATTCTATCCTCCCCGGCATGGGATAATGAAAATTGGTGTTTTCACCACGCCTGTCCATGCACAGGGTCATTACTACCCCCATATATCGTTCGGGGATGAGAATTGTGGCCTTAATAAATGGCTCTTCAATTCTGTCTATATGGGAAGGGTCGGGAAAATGTGCTGGATTATCAACTTTTTTTTCAGTTCCGTCTGCAAGAAGAAATGTATATTGAACCGAAGGAACAGTCAGAATGAGTGCTATATCAAACTCTCTTTCAAGTCGTTCTTGAATAACTTCGAGGTGAAGAAGACCGAGAAAACCACAACGAAAACCAAAACCCAGTGCAACAGAAGAATCTTTTTCAAAGGTGAGTGCAGCATCATTTAGCTTTAACTTCTCAAGGGCAGCTGCAAGATCTTCATATTCATCAGTCGCTATCGGGTAGATGGAAGAGAAAACTACCTGTTGAACTTTCTTAAACCCTGCTAACGGTTCTGAGCATGGATCATCTTTCAGGGTGATTGTATCTCCGGGTCTGGTATCTTCAACAGTCTTAATACCTGCCAGGATATACCCGACCTGCCCGGCTGAGAGTTGTTTTTGTGGTTCTCTGCTGAGTTTGAACAGGCCGACTTCCTCAACTTTATACTCCCTGCCATTGGACATAAACCGGATTATGTCTCTTGGTTTAACTGTACCGTTGATTACACGAATAGAGATAATTGTACCCCTGAAAGGATCATAATCAGCATCGAAAATGAGCGCCTGTAATTGAGAAGCAGGATCTCCCTCCGGGGGCGGCAATAACTGCACTATAGCTTCAAGAATCTCTGTAACTCCCTTACCCGTTTTTGCTGAACAGAATTGTACAAGTTCGCTGTCAAGCCCCAGATCTTCATCAATCTGGAGGGCAACGGTTTCCGGTTCAGCAGACGGAAGATCAATTTTATTAATTACAGGAATAATCTCAAGATCGTTATCCATGGCGAGGTACAGATTTGCAAGGGTTTGCGCCTCAACACCCTGGGCGGCATCGATTAAAAGCAGCGCACCTTCGCAGGAAGTGAGTGCCCGGGAGACTTCATAGCTGAAATCAACATGTCCGGGCGTATCAATAAGATTAAGAGTGTATAATTTACCGTCTTTTGCAGTAAAAGGCAGACAGATGGTCTGGCTTTTTATGGTAATGCCTCTTTCTCTTTCGATCGCCATACTATCGAGGATCTGGTCTTTAAACTCTCTGTCTGAGACAAGATTGCAGTGTTGAATCATTCTATCTGCAAGAGTAGATTTGCCATGATCGATATGGGCAATAATACTAAAATTACGAATGTTATTCATCATAGTGGACGAAGGTTTTCCTTATATGGGAAAGTTATAACCAGGATGGTGATATTTAGCATAAAGCAGACAATAAAAAAATAGTTTTTCTACCTGGTGATTGTCTGAAAAGGAAATCAAACTAAAAAATCGTTCAATCATGATCTGCAATTATCCTGTACATAATGATTGCACTTTAATCCAAGTAGAGTAATATTTTTAGTTTTATTACACTTCCTGGACAATTATTCCGGAGAGATATGGATGAGTAAAGAGACAATGATTGAGACTGAAGAAACTCCTGTTGAAAAGGGATATGAAAATCCCCTTGTTACGGTGTCGGACGAAGAAAATTTGCCCGCCCTGAGCAATCCCGCACTTCACAGGTATTTGCAGGAAATAAGCCAATATGAACTGTTAACTAGAGAAGAGACAGATGCATTGGCGATTCGTTTCAGGGAAGAGGGTGATCAGGACGCAGCCTACAGGCTGGTCTCATCCAATTTACGCCTGGTGGTTAAGGTAGCAATGGATTTTCAGAAGTACTGGATGCAAAATTTCATGGACCTTATCCAGGAAGGCAATGTGGGGTTGGTCCAGGCAACAAAAAAATTTGATCCATACCGAGGAGTCAAATTCTCATACTATGCCGCATATTGGATTCGAGCCTATGTTTTGAAGTTTATAATGGATAACTGGAGGCTGGTCAAAATCGGTACCACCCAGGCCCAGCGCAAACTCTTTTTTAGTCTGAACAAAGAAAGAAAACTCCTTGAATCACAAGGTTTTGATGCGGCACCAAAACTCATTGCTGAGCGTCTTAACGTAAAGGAACGTGAAGTCGTTGAAATGGGGCAGCGGATGGACAATTGGGATGTTTCCCTGGAAAGTCCGGTACGTTCCGACTCCGATGATGAGCAAAAAAGTTTTCTTCCCAGTAATGGTCCTGGGATTGAATCTACTGTTGCAGGAAAAGAAATAAAAGTGAAACTTGCTGAACTTCTTGACACCTTAAAAGAAAGACTCAACGATAAGGAAAGGATGATTCTTGAAAAGCGGTTGCTCACGGATGAACCGCTGACTCTCCAGAATATTGCAGATAAATTTGCAATTTCAAGAGAGCGGGTACGACAAATTGAAGTCAATCTGCTTAAAAAAATGAAGAAATACCTTGAAGTTGAAATGCCAGATATAGTTGATTATTTTGATGGTGAAAAAATAGTTATCAATTCTGATCATTAACTACATCTTCCCAGGACCTTGTCCGAGAAAGATACCGGACATATTTCGCACAATAAAGTCACTACCAACATGATGAAGGCGTAAAAAGGTCACTCGAAGTCTANNTCCAGATGGCTAAGTCAAAAAGTTGTGATTTATTCGGCTTTATATGAAAGTCATGTCGCTCCCAGGCAGGGAGGCTACATAAATTTCATAACAGCGAAGCGGTGTCATTGTTGTGAAATTCATTTCATGGGTGTTAGTTATAATCTGTTTCAAGAAATATTTAGAATAAAAAAAAGTCACTAAATTATTATGAAAATACCTCTGCTTGACCTCCAGGCTCAGCTGGAATATCTCGAAGATGACTTAATTCAGGCGGTCACCCGTGTGGTAAAATCTACCCGGTATATCCAGGGTCCTGAGGTGACTGGACTGGAGGAGGAAATTGCACATTATTGTGAGGTTGGGCATGGAATTGGTGTTAGCAGCGGCACTGATGCCTTGCTTATTTCTCTTATGGCAATAGGGGTAGGGCAGGGAGATGTTGTTCTTACAACACCATATTCATTTTTTGCGACTATGGGGGTAATTCTGAGGTTAGGAGCTGTCCCCATCTTTGCTGATATTGATCCGCAGACCTTTAATATCATGCCACAAAACATTGCCAAAATTTTGCAGGCAGATAAAGATAAAACTATTAAAGCCATTCTCCCTGTACATCTTTATGGGCAATGTGCAGATATGGTTGAAATCCTTAAATTGGCGGAGCTGTATGAAGTACCTGTGATAGAAGACGCAGCGCAGGCTATTGGCGCCCACTATCCGATGGTGACAAATGATACTGTCACTGATAAGCCTGCCGGCTCCATGGGACTTTGCGGTTGTTTTTCCTTTTTCCCCAGTAAAAATCTCGGTGGAATCGGCGATGGTGGCATGGTGGTAACTCAGGATAAAGAAATTGCTCAACAGCTTACTCTACTGCGCAATCATGGGGCCCAGCCAAAATATTTTCATAAAATGGTCGGCGGGAACTTCAGGCTTGATCCAATACAGGCAGCCGCATTACGTGTGAAACTCCCTTACCTGAATGGATGGCATAAAAAGAGAGCCGAGAATGCTGCCAGATACAAAAAACTATTTGAAGATACACCGCTGATTAAAAATGATGACATCAAGCTCCCTTTTGCGGTGTATGAAAAGACAGAAGATAGTGGTTCCATGGAGAGAAATTACCATATATATAATCAATATGTCCTCAGGGTAAAAAAACGTGACACTCTGCGTGACTGGTTGGTTGCCAACAATATTGGATGTGAAGTTTACTACCCCGTACCGCTTCATAAACAGGAATGTCTTGGTTCGCTTGCAAGTGAAATTTCCTGTCCTGAAGCTGAAAAGGCCGCAAAAGAAACCATTGCACTACCGATATATCCTGAGCTTACCTCTGTAATGCAGGAGTATATTGTTGAGAAAATAGTGAAGTTTTATGCTTAACAAGGTACCCTAAATAGTTGATATTATCAGTTGCCGACAGTGCTGCCATTATCTGTATCAGACAAATCATCCTGTATAACTTCCTTAATTGACCATGGTTTCTAAGAAGCTTGTTCCGGTCATAATTGGTCTGAAGATATTCGTCTTCCTGATTACTTTCTTTTATCTTGTGTCTCCACAGGCTGCAATCAGTGATTTTACACCTGATAGAATTATCACCATCGTTGCAGATAAACCTGAGGTTCCTGAGTGGAAAACTCTATGGGATGAGGCCAGAAAGAATATACAGGAAAACCAATACCCTGCCGCCTCAAATCTCTATGAGCGTCTTTTAAAAATAAAACCGAATATTGAGGCAGCCAATTGGGAATATTGTAGGGTTCTGGTACAAACCGAAGATTTTTCTTCAGCATCAAAAATCATTTTTCCTCTTCTTGAAAAAAGCCCTGACAGGCTGGATTATCTCCTGGCTGCCGGTATGATATCTCTGCAGCAAAAAGAGTACAGTCTAGCCATTAAGCAGTACGGTAAGGTGTATGAATCTGATCCTGGAGGACCTCAATCTACTCTTGCTCTGCTGGGTCTCATAGATAGCCTGAAAGGGGAGGGAAGGTATGATGCAGCTTTCCCGCTTCGGGAACAACTTTATGTCCGGCAACCGGATAATGTTGTACTTCTATATGGCCTTGCCAGGGATGCCGAGTTTCTGGGAAACAAGGTGAAAGCAAAATCATATTATTCAAAGCTTCTTGGCAAAGGTAATATTGATGCAATTGATGATAGAATAATTTTTAACGCTTCAAATCTATTTGAACATGCCGGCAGCAAAGAAGATGCTGTGCCATTGTGGCGTGAATATATTCGACGAAATCAAAATTATATACCCTTTTACCGCAAATTGGCTGACTTTTTTCTGGCAAAAAAAGACGGAATATCGGCTCTTCCTTACCTCCTTTTTCTTTCTGAAAAAATTCACCCAAATGGTTACTTGCTGGTCAAAATTGCAGAGATTAATTTGCATGAACTGGGAAGACCTGACAAAGCTCTCAGATACTATGAAAAGTATATGGAGAATTATCCCCGGGATAAGAATGTGGAAAAAAAGATTTCCGCTATCCAGACGATTCTGGCCAAAGATTTTTTGTCCATTGTTGAAAATGACGGTGCCGCGTTGTTATGGCAGGATCTTGAAAAAGTAACTCCCAATCGTCGGGCAATTTATCTGAAAATTGCTGCTTTACTAGAACAAAATGAAAAACTGGAAGCACAACTTGAAATACTGTTCATTATCCATGATCATCAACCACTGGATGATAAGATTGCCTATAAGATAGTCGATAACTATCGCAAGAGGAAAGAGTATGGTCTGGCTCTGGAGTATCTGAAGAAAATTACCGCTCGCCATAGCTCTACCAAGAGACACTTATTGCTAAAGGGAGAGTTGGAAGAACTTGAAGGGTTGGAAGAAATTGCCCTTGCATCATTCAGTGATGGATTACGAGTCGACAATTCCGATCTCGATCTCAGGAAATCCTGTATTACAAAAGCCGGTTCTCTAGGTTTGGTTGCAGAGCTGGAAAGACTTTTCAAAGATAATCCGCAGAAGAATTACAGTAGGGAAAATATTGATTTCATCCTCAACTATTTTGATCAGTTGTCATATAATTCGCTGTTTAGCCGACTTGAAGAAGATTATAAACACTTCTTCACTATTTTCCAAAACGATCCTGAAACTCTTTTTCAGTTACAAATACATAGGGCAAAAAAACTGCGTACAGAAGGGAAATATAGAAAGGCAGAGGAGCTGAATAGGAAGGTTTTAAATCTTGGTATCTCTGACAGCAAGGTGTTATTCATTTTAGTGATCAATGCTGTTGAAGACAATAATATCGAGGCGGCCAAGGCCTGGTACAGTGCATTTACAGATAAAATTGAGACTTTGCCGTCTTCCCGAAAAAAAGACAAGCTCCTTAGGGAAAAGCTCCTTCTTGATATAAAATTCTTGCTGGCTGCAGGGGAAGTTCAGGAGGTTGTAAATTCCATACATCTCTTTAAAAAAGACCCCGGGTCAGAAAATATGGCTTCATCTTTTGATTTCGAAATATATCAACTAGAAAAAGAGTTGTGCTGGTTGTATATCGAAAAAGGTGATTACAACAAGTGCGCTAATCTGATTAAAAGACTGGCAAATAAAAAAAGGTTTGATCCTGAAATATCAGTTATTCGAGATATTTTGGGTAGGAAGTCAAGAGGGAAAACCTTTGGAATACCCTCACAACAGGATTTGTTTATTGGGAAACAACCGGTATTGAGCCGCCTTTTGCAAACTGTCCAAGTCGAATTGAAACATGGCGAGTATGATTCCGCCGAACAACATCTCGAGACTGTGTTAAAGACCGGGATTGATTCGCTGGTCGGCCAGGTTCTTTTGGCTGAATTGTTTTTTGCCAGGGGAAAAATAGAGGAATCAATTGAATCTTACGGAGAAATTTATGAAAGATTGCCGGGGGAATATTATTTCCAGAGGAAAAGAGCTGAAAATGAATACAAAAGAGGAGGACATGAAAATGGTATGCGACTCCTTTCTAAAGTGAACGAGGGACTGCACCAAGTTGATACTGCGGTAACTTATAATGATTTAAGCCATGATTTTTATGAAATTGTACTCTTTGCCAGAATGTTGTGGGGATCCAAACAGTTGGAAAAGTCTCTTAAGGTATATGAATTATTGCTTTATCCCCCGGTTATTAAGTTACTGGAAAAGAAATTTGAGCTGGAAGAAATTTATTACCTCTATTTTACCCGGGAAAAATCGTTTTGGCACTCTCTGATGTTTTTATTGCAGACAGAACCGGAGATTGTTGCAGAGTTAATGGCTCCTCCGTTCATTATAGACAATATTGGAAATAAGACTGGAAAAATTGTGGTTGAATATTATGAATTATATAGCTGGCAGCAATCAATATTGAACGAATATCTCGCAAGAAAGGCAATTGTGCAACGAAAATATGTTGCAGCAGAAAGGAACTACAAGCGTCTTTTAGAGGAAGAAGAGAGTACGGAAGGTCTACGTGACTTAGCTTCTATTTATGATAGGTTCGGTGAATACAGGAAGGAAGCCCAGGTCTATGAAAAAATCCGGAGTGCAGGGGTGGCATCACCCGAACTCGTGAGTTCAATGGAAAAAACTTCTATGAAAATACGACCGCATACTGGTCTGGACTTAGGCTATCTTGAAAAAAAAGGCCGGCATGGGTATGTCAATCTTGAGAATTTTCGTTATGGCACTTCCTTACAATTCACTCCTGACCTGGAAAAAGATGTAAAGTTCCAATTTTTTCGCAATCAATATAGTGAAACCGGCAGCAGTGAATCTATAGCTGGTATTTTTCTTGATTCGTCAGGGATAATAGAGATCCTGTCCGAAACAGATCTCCTTTTTTCCGGCAATGCCGAAAAATTTGATGGCAAGAGTGGAACTAACTTTCGCTATTCTCTTGGTTTGCGCAGTCAACTCGATGATTATTTTAGCGTATATATGGAAGCTTACAGGAGGAAGGTGGATGATACCATGGAAGCGGTAATAGATGGAATATATAGTGATGGCTTTGAGATCGGACTCACTGGTGAAACTCCTGCCGGTTTAACGATCAGCGGGGACTATAGACATCAATATTATAGTGACGGCAATTCGCAGAACAGATTTCATGCATATTCGTCATATAAAATTTATCGTGAAGCTATGCACTTCGGGTTGCAATATGACTATCAGTACCTGTATAACAGTGATAGTAACCGGGAAACAAGAGTTGAAGAGGGGAGCGAGAGTGTCAACAAGCTCTACTGGAAACCTGCCACTTACTCTGAACACAAGCTAACATTGCATTTCCAGCAACTTATCAAGGGTGACTATGGCTCTGATGATTTATTAAGCTACTATACATTTGATAACAGTCTTGGTTATGAGGATCCCCAAAATTTATTATATACCGGGCAATTTGATATTTTCCTTGAAATCAGTCCCCATTATCTATTAAAAGGCAATTTCCTTTTTACAAACAGTGATGATTATGAAGAGATGAGTTTTCTTTTC
>DEIL01000199.1:15936-19128 GCA_002352445.1 Desulfobulbaceae bacterium UBA2775 | reverse complement strand
ACTTAGCCATCTGGAACTTCCGATAAGCGTAGACTTCGAGTGACCTTTTTACGAGTTTATCAATGATATCCAGCTGTAATATTGCCACATCGAAGGTGTTGGCTTTCCGGCTGTACTTCAACTTGACATGCCTACTGTGCACTGAAAGATAGACAGGCAACGAGAGAATGTTCTCTCACTTCTTGAGCATCGCACAACAATATCAGGAATAGTCTCAAATTGCGACTTTGTTTAAACAGATGAGATTGACAGGGGATATCTCCCTTCATCCTGCTGAAATTTTGATTACGTCACAATATGCAGTTGATGTGGCCTGTAGTCATTACCAAGATAATCAGCGCCGATCGTATTGGGGAAATCGGTAAGACATTATTCCGCTCCTAAAGCGTTGGCGGCGAACAGGCACTGACCATTTCTACTTCTTCTTCCCCGACATTGCGGAATCGGTGCGGGATTCGGCTGTCGAAATAGTAGGCGTCGCCAGGGCCGAGGATGTAGGTTTCTCCTCCCACGGTCAGTTCAAGCAGGCCTCGGGTCACTACGCCGCCCTCTTCTGACTCGTGGCGCAGCATATCTTCGCCACTGTCTGCTCCCGGGTCGATTCTCTCGTGGAGGATCTGCATTGCCTTATCCTTGAGATCTTTTCCAACCTGTTTGAATGAGAATCCTGCGCTACCAATTTCTACCAGCTCATCTGCCTTGAAGACTATTTTTTCTTGGCCGCTGAGGTCGGTAGAGAAAAAGTCCGCGAATGTAATAGGGATCGCATCGAGAATTTTTTTCATTGTTGCCAAAGAGGGACTGTTGCGATTCTGTTCGATCATCGAGATCATCCCGTTGGTTACTCCTGCCTTTCTGGCAAGCGCTCGCTGAGATAGGTCGTATAATTCTCGAATGGTGCGCAATCGTTCTCCTGCATTAAACTCCATCTGTCCTTTCCCTTATAAAATTTTTTTCCAAACAATTCCGGTTGTGGAAACTGATCATACCCTAAGATTAAATTTGTACGTGTCTGCGCTGTATCTGTTTAATATATAATGACAACCTTTATAAGTATACGCAAAAGCGATCAAATCCACAATAGCTATATTTTAAACACTAAAAAGCATATTTATGATTTTTGAAAAAAATACTAAAACGGATAGATTTAAATTAATCTAAATAAACATGGTGTTGTACGTATATCGCATAAGACACAATTATCTCTAAGAAGCGGCATGTGTTTAAAAAATGAACCACTCTGGCGTATTTCCTTTTTGAAACCATCTCAGCTCAAGCGAAGTATCTTGATTGATAATCTTTATAACCATTAATAACATATAGTTAAAACATGATATGCATGTACGCTGTGATGTCCACCAGTGTCTTATCAATCGCAACTAGTACAATTTCGAGGAAATATTTGCTGAAAATCTGCATTGAATATCATCGGAGTGATCAATATTTTTGCAAAAACTTTTTCATTGGGCTAACATATGTGGGTAAAAACAGCTAGTTGGGTAGATTGTATTTTTTTATTGTATAATATGTTAAACATTACTAGGTTGTGCTTACATTTTGAACAAATGACTTGAAGTTGATTGTTGCTTGTTCCTAAATATTAAACAGTTCGGCCCATAGGTATTTGTGTGCCA
The DNA here is from genome assembly GCA_002352445.1 of Desulfobulbaceae bacterium UBA2775. Taxonomy (GTDB): domain Bacteria; phylum Desulfobacterota; class Desulfobulbia; order Desulfobulbales; family Desulfocapsaceae; genus Desulfomarina. The sequence goes on along the minus strand of DEIL01000199.1, from coordinate 17,494 downwards.
TCTTAAAGCCCAGTGGAGGAAAATATGGCAAAGATAGTTGAGCATTTAATCAATGGTCAAAAACAATCCGGCAGCGGAGATCGGCACCAGGATGTTTTCAATCCGGCAATCGGTGAAGTTACCAAACAGGTGGCCTTAGCCACCAAGGCTACAGTTGAGGAGGCAATTAGTGCAGCTGAAGCAGCGTTTCCAGCCTGGCGTGATACCTCACCGCCAAAGCGTGCACAGGTCATGTTTCGGCTGAAAAATCTCTTGGAGCAAAATGCTGATAAAATAGCTAAAATGGTAACCGATGAGCACGGCAAGGTTCTTCACGATTCCATGGGTGAACTGGGAAGAGCAATTGAGAATGTTGAGTTTGCCTGTGGGGCACCTGCATTGTTGAAAGGAGAGCATTCCAAAAATGTTGGAACTTCGGTTGATTCCTGGAGTGAATTCCAGCCACTTGGTGTTACCGCAGGGATTACCCCGTTTAATTTCCCAGCCATGGTCCCTTTTTGGATGTGGCCGCTGGCTGTTGTTGCAGGTAATACTTTTGTGCTTAAGCCTTCGGAACGAACTCCTTCTGCAGCTATGTACATGGCAGAGCTAGCCTTGGAAGCTGGTTTACCTCCAGGTGTTCTGAACGTAGTTAACGGTGATAAGGAGGCGGTTGATACCCTGTTGCACGATCCCCGTGTCGAGGCGATCAGTTTTGTTGGGTCGACGCCGATCGCCGAATATATTTACTCCACAGGTACCGCCAACGGCAAGCGGGTACAGGCCCTTGGCGGCGCGAAGAACCATGCTGTCGTAATGCCGGATGCGGATTTAGATAACGCTGTCAGCGCCCTGATGGGTGCAGCTTATGGCTCCTGTGGTGAACGTTGCATGGCTATTCCTGTTGTTGTGACCGTCGGTGATGAGGTGGGAGATGCTGTGGTTGTGAAACTGAAAGCCGAATTGGACGTGATGAAAGTCGGTCCGGGAATGGACAATAATAACGACATGGGACCGCTTGTTACCAAACAACACTTCGACAAGGTCAAGGGCTATGTGGATCTTGGGGTCGCAGAAGGTGCTGACCTGGTAGTGGATGGCCGTAACCTTGTCGTAGATGGTTATGAAAATGGCTACTTTCTCGGCGGATGTCTTTTTGATAACGTGAAGGCCGGCATGAAAATATACCAGGATGAAATCTTTGGCCCTGTTCTCTCTGTCGTAAGAGTTGCAACCCAGCAGGAGGCAATGGACCTGATCGATGCGCACGAATACGGCAACGGTACCTGTATCTTCACCCGGGACGGGGAGTCAGCCCGATATTTTACCGACAACATTAAAGTCGGCATGGTTGGTGTAAATATACCCCTGCCAGTGCCTGTCGCTTATCACAGTTTTGGTGGCTGGAAGAGATCTCGATTTGGCGATCTTTCAATTTATGGTCCGGATGGGGTGCGTTTCTACACCAGACGCAAGACGATAACCCAGCGTTGGCCATCCGCAAATTTACGCGAAGGTACCGTATTTTCCTTTCCCAGCAGTTAATAACAGTACCTAACATTGATGGCGTCGTAAAAAG
>DEIL01000199.1:633-15808 GCA_002352445.1 Desulfobulbaceae bacterium UBA2775 | reverse complement strand
GACCTTTTTACGAGTTTATCAACATTGGACAACACTTGTATCGTGAGTGTTGTCCAATACCTTTAAAGTTTCCTGATTAAGAACATAGAGAAGGTGTTATCAATTCTAAGACAAAAATTGGAATAATTATTTATGACCTCTACTTCCGCTGTCTGGCGGTAAGTGTCTACGAGCTATGAAAAACAAGGTAAAGAGAGGTAAAAAATAGTATGGGTAAAATAAGAGTGTTTGGACCTGTTCCATCAAGACGATTAGGAAAAAGTGTTGGCATAAATAATATCCCGCCCAAAATATGTACTTATTCCTGTGTGTATTGTCAGCTAGGCAGGTCTTCAAAAATGGTAGCTGACAGACAAGAGTACTACGAACCAAATGATCTGTTAATAGAAGTAAAAGAAAAGATAACGAACTCAAAAATTAATAATGAACCCATTGATTACTTAGCAATTGTACCTGATGGCGAGCCTACATTAGATAAAAATTTAGGAGAATTAATTGATTTATTAAAACCATTCGGCTTTAAGGTTGCGGTTATTACTAATTCAACATTACTGAAAATATCTGGTGTCAGGCAAGATATAAGTAAAGCTGACTGGGTTTCTGTTAAAATTGATACCTTGGATGAGAAAATTTGGAGAAAAATTGACAGACCTCATAAAAATATTGCGTTTGATTCAATGTTAAATGGAATCAGAGCATTTTCGAGAGAATATAACGGACAGCTTGTCACAGAAACAATGCTGGTTAAAGACCTGAATGATGATATTGAAAATATAAAAAAAGTGGCTGAATTTGTTGGGGAGATTAAACCTTCAGTAGCTTATCTGAGTATTCCCATAAGACCACCTGCGGAAAAATGGGTTGAAGCGCCCGAAGAACAAAAAATAAACAGAGCATATCAGATTTTCAGAGACCAGTCTTTAACTACTGAATATTTAATAGGATATGAAGGAAACGAATTCGCATACACTGGTAATATAGAAGAGGATATTTTAAGTATCACATCCGTTCATCCAATGCGAGAAGATGCTGTCGAGGAATATCTGAAAAAAGCAAATAGCAATTTTTCAATTATTGAACAAATGTTAAAGGAAAACAAAATTATTGTCTCAGTGTATAATGATGAGCGTTTTTACTTAAGAAAACTAATTTGAAAACCATCTAAACCAACAGTTGAAACAATATTTACCTGGTTGAATATCAAATCGTGAGAGCCCAAATGGCCATTCCTATTACATTAGCAGACAGGGTCGAAAAACTTGGAATAGAGACAGCATTCGTTGTAGCTGCTCAAGCAGCAGCACACGCTGCAGCCGGTAACAAGGTTTACCCTTTCCACCTTGGAGATCTTAACCTGAAGACTCCTCACAATATTATCGAAGCGGCATATCGGGCGCTGCAGGATGGTAAAACCGGCTATACAGCTAATGCAGGGGTTCCTCATCTGCGTGAAACTCTTGCGGCTCATTTTAACCGTACTCGAGGCACTGATTATGCAATCGATAACGTAGCTGTTCAGCCAGGAGGTAAGCCGGTTATTACAAAGTTTCTTCTCACTCTTATGAACCCGGGAGACGAAGTGCTCTACCCGAATCCGGGTTTTCCTATTTATGAATCCCAGATAGAATTTCATGGTGGTAAAGCAGTTCCGTATGGAACCGTTCCTGGGGATGGGAACTTTACTTTCGATATTGAAGGACTCGAGGCATCTATTACTGAGCGGACAAAACTGCTGATCGTAAACGATCTGCATAACCCGACCAGTGCAGAATGCAGCCCGGAAGACCGGCGCCGAATTGCAGAACTGGCAACAAAACATGATTTCACCGTGCTGCTGGACGAAGCGTACTATGATATTCGCTATGACGGTGAATCCGCCTCACTGATTTCTGAACCTGGCATGGTGGAGCGAAGTGTAATTTTATATACCTTCTCCAAACGTTTTGCAATGACCGGGTGGCGTATCGGGGCCGCCCTGGGGCCGAAAAAAATCATTGATGTGATTGGTAAACTCAATGTAAATGATGAATCCTGTACAAATCATTTCGTTCAATGTGCTGCAGTGGAAGCCTTGACTGGACACCAGGGAGAAGTGCTCAATATCCTCAAAGTTTTAAGGGAACGCCGCAACCTCTGTGTTGATCTGCTTAACGATATTGAAGGAGTGTTCTGCTATCGCCCGAATGCAACTTTCTATTTGTATCCCGAGGTTACAGCAGCCATGACAAATAAGGGTTTCGATGATTACCAGGATTTTCTGGCGGCTGTTCTAGAAAATACAGGAGTTTCAATGTGTGCAAGAGCACACTTCGGAACCCCTTTGCCTGGCGAAACAAAACAGTATGTGCGCCTTGCCTACTCAGGGATTAATCTGGATTCAATTAAAGAAGGCCTGGTAAAGCTTAAAGGCTATCTGGAAAGCTGATTAACAACAAGGTAAGTGAACTGTCTTCATATTACTCTTCCTTTTCCAATAACGATTTTTCGTCACGACCAATTGCCAGTTCTTCATTGGTCGGGATTACCCAAACCTGTACTGGACTATCTCCAGCCAGGGTTTTCTCCCGAACCACTTTATCGTTTTCGCCGATACCAGCAGTGAAAACGATTGCATCAACACGGCCAAGAACTGCCATATATGCTCCAATATACCTGCGATTGCGGTAAGTCTGAACCTCAAGAGCCAATCGAGCCCTTTCATTCCCGCCTGCAATCTGTTCATGGATCTCCCGCATATCATTCATTTCACAAAGTCCTCTGAGGCCGGACTCCTTGTTCAGCATGTTGTCCACTGCCTCAATGTCCATGTCGGAATTCTTGGTGAGATAATAGTGAATTGCAGGATCAATATCACCACTACGGGTGCTCATGACCAATCCTTCAAACGGTGTAAAGTCAAGAGATGTGTCAACACTTTTGCCGTTTTTCAAAGCAGTCATTGAACAGCCGTTTCCAAGATGAATAGTGATCAAATTCAGTTTTGCAAGAGGTTTGTCTATCTGTCGCGCACATTGAGTAGCCACATATTTATGTGAAGTTTCGTGGAAACCATATCTGCGTATTCGCTGCTCTTTATAAAGTTCGTATGGAAGGGCGTAATGATAAGCATGGGGAGGAACTTCCTGAGTTAATAACCAGTATTTTCACTTCGTAACCTTGTGTCAGCTGCCGCTGCTGGAGCATTGGATATAAGATATTTACAGAGAGATCTACAGATTGTTTTTATCTTCACAACCATTTGTAATAATAGTAAAAAAAGAGTGCATCACTTATTTGATATGGGCTATACTCAAGTCTGATTTATTGTGAGAAAATTCTAAGGCACTTAAAAGGACGACAAAATTTGTTTTCAACTTATACTTTACTGGTAATCCTGGCCGCATTATTACATGCGTCATGGAACGTCCTGATAAAATTGCAGGGAGAAAGACTTGCCTGCCTTGCCTGGATGTCCCTTTTTGCGAGCATATGCTGGTTACCGATATTAGTGTACCTGCCACCTCTTGGTAAAGAAGCGGTGCCGCTGTTAATTATAACGGCACTATTTCATTTATTATACAAAATTGCTTTAGCAAAAGCTTACGATTATGGTGATTTTGCCCAGGTCTACCCCATTGCACGAGGGTCTGCTCCTCTGCTGGCAACAATTCTCGCTATTCCTTTAGCAGGAGAATGGCTAAGCATCTCCGATCTGTTCAGTCTTTTTCTTATTATTGGCGGTGTTCTGTTATTGAGCTGGAATGGACGTAGAATTGAACTATCTAGAAGCGTTTTATGGGCGATAGCTACGGGTATATGCATAGCCTGCTATACGGTTGCAGATGGTCTTGGTGGGCGGGCCACAATAAATGCACTGACATTTGCCGGCTACCAATGCGTTGTTGATGGAATATCGATCTTTATAGTTGCGGCATTTTGGAGTCCGAAGAGGCTGTCTGTAATATTGCCAAATCAATGGCATAAATTATTGATAGCCGCCATTTTTTCAGCAACTGCTTACGCGATCATTATTTTTGTAATGTCACAGACAAAGATAGGTGCAGTTGCCGCACTACGTGAGACTAGTGTATTATGGGCGGTTTTGATGGGCGTTATTTTCCTTAAAGAAAAATTCGGTAGGCTTCGCATCCTGGCCACACTGGTGATTTTGTCCGGTGTGATTTCTCTCAGGTTGTCATAACAAACTCCGCTGTCTTTTTACAGACAGCGGAGTTGCTGCATGATTTTTTCTGCTATTGGGCAACACAACTTCTTACAGAATTGTCACCATCAGATTTCTTCCCTTCCTCACTTACTCCCTCAGGAGGTGCAACACGAATAGTTGCAATTTTATTCTGGGTAAAAAAATCAATGCCATCTTTTCCCTGCACTTTATTAGTGCCAAGATGGGAATCTTTGATGCCGCCAAAAGGCAGATAAGGATGCGGTGCGCATACACCTACGTTGACACCTACCATTCCAACATCTGCTTCAGCAATAAACTTTTCAGTGTAGTACTGGTTCTGGGTAAAAATGCATGCACCGTTGCCAAATTCCTGCGCCCTGATCAACTGCAGAACATCATCAAGATCCTTAATTTTCATAATGGAGACCACTGGACCAAAGATTTCCTCTTTGGCAATTCTTCTGCATGGAGTGACATCCGTGAAAACAGTGGGTCCAACAAAATAGCCGTTTTGATTTTTTTCAGGAACCTCAGGGTTCCGTCCATCAAGTACCAGTTTTGATCCCTGTTCAATACCGATCTCAATGTAGTTCTCAATACTGGCTTTTGCCTTACTTGATATGACAGGTCCCATGTATATATCGGGATTCATGGCATCACCAACAGTCACCTTTTGGGACGCCTCAAGCACGCGCTCTATCAATTCGTCATAAACTTCAGGTACTGCTGCAACGATTGAGCCGGCAAGGCAGCGCTGACCGGCAGATCCGTAACAGGAGTGAATAAAATTATCGATAAAGACATCCCAGTTAACATCTTCCATGGCAACGAGAAAATTCTTGGCGCCGCCAAGGAGCATACTGCGCTTTCCGCCTCTACCGCATGCCTCAGCCATTTTTTTGGCTGTAGGAGTTGAACCTACAAGACAGACTCCGGTCATTTTAGGATGCTCATACCAGGTACCTGGAATAGAACGGTTGCCATGGACAATATTAATCACGCCTTTAGGAAGGCCGATTTGGTTGAAAATATCGCCCATTTTCTGCATAAACAGGGGAGACTGGGTGGAAGGCTTATAGATAAACGTATTGCCGACTCCGATAGCGTAAGGAATAAACCAGCCAAACACCAGGGCGGGAAAGTTAAATGGAGCAACACCGCCAAAAACACCAAGGGACTGTTTTACTACACGTCCGTTGATATTGTTTGCAATACCGTCCAGAATTTCTCCCTGGAGCAGTGTAGGAATGGAGCAAGAAGTTTCAAGAATTTCAATAACCCGCCGAATCTCTCCTCTTGCCTCACTGATATGCTTTGCCTGATCAATGGCGATGGAAACGGCAAGTTCTTCTTCCTGTTCAATCATGGCCTGACGCATATCGAAAAGAAACCGCACTCTTTTGCTTACTGATAATTTTCTCCATGAACCATAGGCTGCATGGGATGATTCAACAGCGTCCAGAGAAGTTTTTTCTGAGGAGAGTGGCACCTCTCCAATAGCTTCACCGGTTGAAGGGTTATAGAGTGGAACATATTCTACTCCGGTTTCTTCCACCCACTCCCCGTCGATAAAATTTTTGATCCGGGTAAATTCCATAATTTAGTTTCTCCTTTCTACAACCCTGTAGAACCACAAAATATTCCATGATTCTATACGTGTAACTGGGTTGACCTCTTAAATTTGCAAATTATAATACTTCTTCCACAGGGGTGTAAGCCAAACCAAAGGCGTCAGAAACAGCCTTATAAACCAGCTTTCCATCATGTACATTGAGACCAAGTTTCAGTTCTTCATTCTCAACACAAGCTTTATGCCAGCCTTTGTTCGCCAGCTGTACAGCGTAAGAAAGAGTAGCGTTGGTAAGAGCCATGGTGGAGGTGAGAGGTACAGCACCCGGGATATTGGCAACACAGTAGTGAATTACTCCATCAACTACATAGGTGGGATCTTCATGTGTGGTTGGCTTGGAAGTCTCAAAGCAACCGCCCTGATCAATGGAAACGTCGACGAGCACCGAACCATCTTTCATAAGAGCGAGATCTTCACGGCTGATAACATAAGGAGCCTTGGTACCAGGGATAAGAACGGCACCAACTATCATATCAACTTCAGGCAGGAGATCCAGGATGGCCTGGCGAGACGACATTTTGATAAAACAGTTTGCAGGCATAATATCACTCAAATATCTGATACGATCAAGGTCCAGATCCATCATATAAACCTGGGCACCCAGGCCACAAGCCATTTTGGCTGCCTGCGTACCAACAACACCACCGCCGATTACCAGAACCCTGGCAGGGTCGGTACCGGGAACTCCGCCGAGAAGCCTGCCGAGTCCACCTTTGGTGGCTTCAAGAGCAACAGCACCTTGCTGAACGGCCATACGTCCGGCAACCTCAGACATTGGAGTTAAAAGAGGCAGCGATCTGTCTTTTTTCTGGATGGTTTCATAGGCGATACAGGTAGCCCCAGATTTTAGCAGGGCATTGGTCTGTTGCTCATCTGCAGCGAGATGAAGGTATGTAAAGAGGATCTGTCCCTTGCGGAGCATATCATACTCGGAAGGTTGAGGTTCTTTAACATGCATAACCATTTCACATCTCTCATATACTTCTGCAGGAGTCCCAGCAATAGTTGCGCCTGCTGCAATATACGCCTCGTTATCAAAACCTGAGCCGACACCCGCATTGTTCTCAACAAGCACCTGATGACCATTTGCGATCATGGTGACAACACCTGTAGGAGTCATGCAGACACGATTTTCCTTTACCTTAATTTCTTTCAGAATACCTACTAACATTTTGTCTCCTTTTCACTTAGCCATCTAATATTTTATGTTTCTATGAAAGCTTCACTTTTGCATTCTTGCAATAAATGAAAACGATTATTTAAAATGTCTTTTCAATGGCACTTCGAACAGCCGCGACAATAGTGTCCACCTCATCCCGGGTAATAATCAAACAGGGAGCAAAGTTTATGATGGTGTTCATGCCCGGCAGACTGCTGTTGGTTCTACCAACAATCACGCCTTCTGCCAGAACATTGCACATAAGTGCCCCCATTTGTTGTTCGCTGATAGGTGTGTGGCTTTCCTTGTCTATAACAAATTCAACACCGCAGAAGAGCCCGACACCTCTCACATCTCCCACATTGGGCAGCTCTTTTAAAGTCATAAGCCTTTCCAGGAGATAAGCCCCTACCTCCCGACTTCTCTCAACGAGATTTTCCTCCTCGATGATTCGAGTGCTTTCAAGGGCTGCAGTCATGGGAGCTGTACATCCACCATAGGTGCTGATATCCCTGAAGTAGTTCATCCTTTCGTCAGCATTTGCAGGGTCATTGAGGAAAATCTCATAAATTTCCTGCTTCACCACTGTAGCGGAAAGCGCTTCGTAAGAACTAGCTAAGCCTTTGGCCATAGTAATCATATCAGGATCAACATCGTAATGCTCATGACCCCAGAATTTACCGGTCCTGCCGAATCCACATACAACTTCATCCATGATTATCCAAACACCATATTTTTTGCAGATTTCCTGAACTGTGGGGTAATACTCCTTGACGGGCGGCAAGACGCCGCCACCAGCAGTGATAGGTTCTAAGATGATGGCCCCTACAGTATCCGGGCCTTCTCTGAGAATCACATCCTCTACAGCTTTGGCGCACTCCATGTTGCACCCGGGGTAGGATTGATTAAAATCACAACGATAGCAAAGACACTGGGGAACTTCCATGAAACCTTCGACAAATGGGCCATAGTCATTCTTACGTTCAAATTGGCCGGTGGAACTCAAGGCGGCTATGGTGGTGCCATGATAATCCCGGTTTCTGAAAAGAATTTTATATTTTCCTTTGCGGCTCGGATCGATCCTGGATGCCTGGCGAACGATCTTATATGCCTTCTCGTTGGCTTCAGAACCTGAGTTTGAAAAATACACCTTTTGCATTCTTGGAAGTTTTTCCAGTAGTTTATTGGCAAATTTGATGGCGGGAATATTGCCAAAAACACCTGCAAAGTATGGCATTTTTTTCATCTGCTCACATACCGCATCGGCTATAGAGTCCCTACCATAGCCTACCATAACACTCCAGACACCACCTGAAGTGGCATCGAGGAAGTCACGTCCTCGGATATCAGTGACTACAAGTCCTTTTCCCTCCACAATAATCATCTGCTCCTGAGTTTCGAAGCATTTATGAGGTTTCAAATGGTGCCACAGGCTGTTTTTGTCTCCTGAAACCATTTCCTCAACATCGTATTCGAGCCAGTCTACTTTTGTTACCATGGTTAGTTCCCCCATTTTCTCAGGTGTGTTTATTCGGAGCATCAGTGAAATCTAAAATCTAAAATATCACATACCAGATGCTGCTGTCAAGGGAAACTTAACGAAACTTTCGTTTCAGGATTAAAGATGTGAATGTGAAGTATGTGTTGATCTTCGGGGATTAAGTTTTGAATTACCGAAAATTCTCTTGACAAAAAACAGATATGTGATGTATCAGATATCTGAAAGAGTTATTTCTAAATCTTCCCAATGTTGCCGGCGAAATCCTCCTGCAACAAAAAGGGGTAATACAACATCCATATATGGAGGTACTAAAATGGCTAAAATGAAAATGACCACCGAAGAGGCTTTTATTAAAGTTCTTCAGATGCACGGGATCGAGCACGCATTTGGTATTATCGGTTCTGCAATGATGCCAGTATCAGATCTGTTCCCTAAAGCCGGAATTACTTTTTGGGACTGTGCCCATGAAGGAAACGCCGGAATGATGTCCGACGGGTACACTCGTGCCTGTGGTAAAATGTCAATGATGATTGCCCAGAACGGTCCGGGCATTACAAATTTTGTTACCCCGGTGAAGACTGCTTACTGGAACCATACCCCTCTGCTGCTGGTAACTCCTCAAGCCGCGAATATGAGCATGGGTCAAGGTGGTTTTCAGGAAGTTCCTCAGATGGCCACATTTGAGGACATGGTTGCCTATCAGGAGGAAGTACTCCATCCTTCACGCATTGCTGAAGTTCTCAACCGCGTAATCATTCAGGCAAAACGTGCTTCAGCTCCGGCACAAATCAATATTCCCCGTGACTTCTGGACCCAGGTCATCGAAATCGAACTGCCGGTCATTGTCGACTTTGAACTTTCTGCAGGTGGCGCAGATGCCATCGCTAAAGCAGCTGAGTTGCTTTCAGACGCAAAATTCCCGGTAATTCTCAATGGTGGCGGGGTGGTCATCGGTGATGCCATTAAAGATTCTGCCGCATTGGCAGAACGTCTGGATGCACCTGTATGTTGTGGCTACCAGCACAATGATGCTTTTCCCGGAAGCCATCCCATGTTTACAGGCACTCTGGGGTACAATGGTTCCAAGGCCGCTATGGAATTGATCTCCAAAGCTGATGTTGTCCTTGCCCTTGGTACCCGCTTGAACCCTTTCTCCACTCTTCCTGGTTACGGTCTCGACTACTGGCCTGAAGATGCACGGGTTATTCAGGTGGATATCAACCCAGATCGAATAGGTCTGACTAAAAAGCTTGCCGTAGGTATTGTAGGTGATGCCAAAAAAGTCGCCAACTCCATTCTCGATCAGCTTTCCGCAACCGCCGGCGAAGCAGATCGTCAGGAGAGAAAAGCAATAATCGCAAAAACCACGGCAGACTGGGCAGCACAGCTGGCCACCATGGATCACGAAGCAGATGATCCGGGTACCACCTGGAACGAGCGAGCCCAAAAAGCCGATCCTGATAAGATTACTTCCCGTATGGCATGGAGAGCCATTGTCGAGGCCCTTCCTGAGAATGTTATCATCTCTGGTGACATCGGCAATAGCTGTGCTCTTGGTGCCGCGTATCCTACTTTTGAGAATGGTCGTAAATATCTCGCTCCAGGCATGTTTGGACCTTGCGGCTATGGTTTTCCAGCCATCTGCGGTGCAAAAATCGCAAAGCCTGAGGTTCCAGTGGTCGGCTTTGCTGGTGACGGTGCTTTTGGTATCTCCATGAACGAGATGACTGCATGTGGGCGTGACTCCTGGCCTGCAGTTACCATGATTATCTTCCGTAACTATCACTGGGGTGCTGAAAAACGCAACACTACCCTCTGGTATGATGATAACTTCGTGGGAACCGAGCTGGATCGCAATGTTTCTTACGCCGGTATTGCCAAGGCATGCGGTGTTGAAGGTGTTCAGGTACGCTCCATGGAAGAAGTGACTGAAGCACTGAAAAAAGCTGTTAAAGCCCAAATGGAAGAAGGTAAGACCACCTTCATCGAGATCCTCACCAATATGGAACTGGGTGAACCTTTTCGTCGTGATGCGATGAAGAAGCCGGTTGCTGTTGCAGGAATTGATATTGACGATATGCGTCCTCAACAAGGTGCCTGAGGCAGGGCACAAACCAGGGGAAATCACCATCAAGTCTTTTTGAGCTAAGGCTCTTCTTTACCGCGGCAAAGGATTGCAATGCAAACATTTGCCGCGGTATGTTATTTACGATACAGCCTCTACCTTGGTTATCCTTTTGTCATTGAAAATTCCATTGGCAAAAATTTACTTGACACCCCACTGATATCTGATACATTAAGGATCAGATATTAACTAGTGAGTGCAGATAGCACGCAGCCTCAAAGTGTAAATCTTCCTGAAAAATAGATGGCATTAGACCTGCTTTAATGCTAATCCTCATGAAGGGGCCATTTACTACGAACAATGGAAATTTGATTATTCCCAAATTGATAGTCATTTTCGGATAAATACAGAGATGTTTTGGGGGTTAACGTTTTGCCACGCCCATTCGTTAATCCATGAGCCAAAAGAACTAGAGAGGAGAGAATGTGAGTATTGAGCTTATCACCTTATTGTATTTCTCATGTCTGTTTTTTGGATTATTTCTGGGATTACCTGTTGCTCTTGGTCTGGGGGGTACTGCGGTTATATTTGCCGCAATATTTGAGCCCAGATCACTCCTGGCTATCCCCAGCGCCTTCTACTATACACCATGGAATCAGGTGTTAGTAACCGTCCCACTGTTTCTCTTTATGGGCAGCCTGATACGCTTTTCCGGTATCGCAGAGGCGGCTTATGATGCGGTATATAAGTTGATTGGTCACATCCCCGGCGGTCTTGCAATGGGAACAGTTAAGGTGTGCACCATATTTGCTGCTATCACCGGTATAACGCCTCCAGCGACCATTACCATGGGACAGATAGCATACCCCTCAATGATGAAGTATAAATACAACAAGGCGATAGCGATAGGCTCGATCGGTGCAGGTGGTGCGTTGGGTGCTCTCATTCCCCCGAGTGTGCCGTTTATTTTTTATGGCTTGCTGGCCAAGGTATCAATAGGTGGTTTATTTCTGGGTGGGCTGTTACCCGGGCTGATGCTTGCCTCGTTTTATATCATTTATATTGGTATAAGATGCAGAATTCAGCCACACATGGGTCCGGCAACACCTCCTGATGAAAAATTTTCCGTCAGTGAAAAGCTTCAGGCTCTGATCTCCATTTGGCCATTCATGCTCCTGATTTTCATGGTGCTCGGCGCAATATGGGGAGGAATTGCTACTCCTGCAGAAGCCGCTGCTTTTGGTGCCACTGGTGCCTTTTTCATTAATATCATATATCGCAAACTAACCTGGAAGGTTTTGAGAGACTCACTGGAAACCACGGTCAAACTCACTGGTATGGGATTATGGATTTTGATCGGCGCCAATATCTATTTAAACGTTTTCAACTCATTAGGTTGTCAGGAATTAGTAACCAGCTTAGTTCTGGGGATGCCTGGTGGTGAGAATGGTATCCTGCTGATGATGATGTTTATTATTTTATTGCTCGGTATGGTCATGGATGACTGGGCAATAATCATGCTCTGTACTCCTCTCTATATTCCGATAATTAATGAACTGGGGATAGACAAGCTGTGGTTTGGTGTCCTGTTTATCGTTAATATTCAAATTGCCTACCTTACCCCGCCCTTCGGTTTCGTCCTGTTCTGGCTGAAAAGCGTCTTGCCGCCTGATGTGAGTATGGGAGACGTCTACAAGTCGGTTGGACCATTTATTCTCCTTCAACTACTGGGCTTAACGTTGATTTTCATCTTCCCTCAGATAGCTCTATGGCTTCCCAACATGTTGAAATAAGACAAAATACATTACAGAAATTTTTCACTTATGAAATTGGCAACTTATAGCCGAAGATAAAAGAAATGATGGTGGGAGGTCAAAATGAAACTATGGAGTATGACAGAAAAAGCCATTGATTATATTGCCGAAGGAATGGGCCGAATTGGCTGGTTTATTATTCTTTACTGTATGTTTTTAGGAGTAACCGACGTATTTTTAAGATACGTGTTAAACGCCCCCTCTTTATGGATTTCAACAACAGTCCAATTTGCCATGGTTTTACTGGCCTGTGTTGGCGGTGTTTACTCCCTTAACGATAATGCGTTCGTCAAATTAGACCTTTTTTATGCTAACTTTTCTCCACGGAAAAAAGCAATTTGCGACATTATCACTGTCGTTTTTACCTTTCTGTTTTTAACTGTACTGATCTGGAAGGGAACTTCAGCTGCCTTAATGTCTATCAAGTTCAAACAGGTTACACCAACAAGTGTCCCAATACCTCTTTATCCCTTGAAGACCTTTATACCTATAGCTGGTGTTGCAATGCTGCTGGTTGTAATTAAAAAACTTGTCAATGATATAAGAACAGTAATTTCAGGGGGCGAAAAATAGTCCGGTACTTCCCCCGGTTATCAAACAGAAATACATTTAACCACGCAGAGCCTGATAAGTACCAAGGAGGTATATGCAACCACATAATTTCAAAACACACTCCTCGATTTCTTGTTTTTTATGACAGGAGTTTAAGAGTAAGGTACTAATTCGGAACATTATGATGTTAATTAAATGTGATATATGGGTTATTTGTTTCAACTTCATATTTCACGAATCTGAAACCGAAAAAAACAGGAGAAAAATGCAATGAAAAAGTTTTCAATTCAATTACTTGCCGTGCTGTTCATTTTTAGCATTCTGCAGGGTTCAGTAATTGCGGCAGAGAAGTATGGCAAACCAGATAAGGTGACGAAGTGGGTATTTCAGCCATGCTTTGATTCATCGGATGCTGGCTGGGGAAAAGGTCTTGTGCCGTGGATAAAGGCTGTTGAGGAGGCTACTGAGGGTACCGTCAAAATCAAGCTGGAACCGGCAGGTGCAATAACGAGCGGATCTGAAGCCTTTTTGGCCACCGCTTCCGGGATGATAGATGGCTATGCCGGTTGGGCTTCTGTTTATGGTGGAGACATGCCGGAAGGCATGCTGGCTTTTGGAATGGCAATGGGTGCAAAAAACTCTAAGGACTCCTGGGAAGCAATGTGGGGTAACCCAAAATATCGAATAGGCGATATTGTGCAAAAGGCAGCCAATGAGCGTAATCTTCAATGGGTTGGCTGGACTAATCAGGGCCCCAATGCCGGGTTCTCTAAAGTTCCGATTCGCAAGATGGCTGACTTTGCAGGCAAAAAAATGCGCGCTGGTGGTCCTCAGGCCCTTTTCCATAAAGCTATGGGAGGCGCACCGGTGTCCATGGGTGGTGGAGACATTTACACAGCAATCAAACTGGGTACTATTGACGGAACCTATTGGGATACTGGCGGAATTGATGATATGGCTTTCCAGGAGGTAATAAAGTATGCTGTTATGCCTGGTTGGTGTCCTGCTCAGCATCAGGAGACATATATAAATCTGGATAAATGGAAGGCTCTGAATCAGTGGCAGAGAGATCGTATCAATGGAATATTCGAGTCCACCTACTTTGAAACCAGCCGCCTGCATGCTGAAGGTGTCGACGAAGCACTGGAGATTCTGACGAAGGCCGGTGGTGAGGTTATCCAGCTTCCAGAAGACGAAGTAGAGAAAATTCGTGCAAAAGCAATAGCAGAAGTATGGCCACAGATTGCAGCAAAATCTAAGGGCTCTGCTGAGGGTGTTGCGCTATGGAAAAAGTACCTGGAAGATATTGGTGATCTGAAAAAATAAGTCGCCATGATGACGCAGTAAGATATCTTTTAGTTTGTATTTGTAAGGCGTGTCTGGCCCTTTCTCTATGTGGAGGGGATAGACGCGCCTTATTTTTTGTAGCTGACTATAGGAGCAGAACAGATGACCAGGAAAATGCTGGTGGTGGGCGGAGTTGCGGGCGGTGCATCCGCTGCCGCACGATTGAGAAGGCTTAGTGAAGATGATCAGATTATAATGTTTGAAAAAGGAGTTCATGTTTCATTTTCAAACTGCTGTCTTCCCTATCACCTAAGCGGAGCAATACCTGATGCTGAAGATCTGGTACTATTGCATCCGGAAAATTTTGCTTCTCAATACAATATTGATGCACGTGTTAATCACGAAGTCCTTTCAATTAATAGAAAAACAAATGAGCTAACTGTAAGAGATCTTACAAAAAATGAACTGTATACGGAATCATATGATAAACTGATTTTATCACCCGGCGCCAAACCCATTGTGCCGCCAATTCCCGGTATGGATAAAGTCAATATTTTTACCATTAGAAATGTCGTTGATATCGACAAGTTAAATCAATCGGTCAAGAGCTGTAAATTCGCACAGATCTCGGTAATTGGCGGTGGATTTATCGGTGTGGAAATTGCGGAAAATTTAAAGGAGGCAGGATATAAGGTTACCTTGATTGAAGCAATGGACCAGATTATGCGGCCATTTGATTTTGACATGGTGCAAATTTTACACAAAGAACTTTATGATAATGGCATCAATTTAATACTGGGTGATCAGGTAAGTTCTTTTGAAAAAGATATGACTGTATTGCAATCCGGCAGAAAAATCGAATCTCAAATAGTAGTTCTGGCTATTGGCGTTACTCCTGAAACTCAACTGGCTAAGGAAGCTGGACTTGATATCGGTAAAACCGGTGCCATGAAAGTTGATCAGAACTATAGAACCAATGATAAAGACATATATGCTATCGGA
>DEIL01000199.1:0-584 GCA_002352445.1 Desulfobulbaceae bacterium UBA2775 | reverse complement strand
GGCCCTGCCCAAAAACAAGCCCGACATGCAGCTGATCATATTCATGGATTGATGGTCGATAATCGAGGTTTTATCGGCTCATCTGTTATTAAAGTTTTTAATAAATATGCAGCCTCAACCGGGTTGTCTGAAGGCTTTATTGAAGCCACCGGGATGAAAATTGATTATCAGATTGTAAAAGTAATTCCCAGAGACATTGTTGGAATAATGCCAGGCAGTACAATGGTTCATTTTAAATTAATCTATGAAAAGCCGACTGGGAAAATTCTGGGTGCCCAGGCAATCGGTAACGGAAATATTGATAAAAGAATTGATATCATTGCTACTATTATCAAATTTAACGGGACAATTCATGACCTTAAAGATTTAGAGTTATGCTATGCACCACCATTTGGTACAGCTAAGGATGTTGTCAATTTTGCAGGCTATGTAGCGACGAACCTGATGAAAAATACCTATAAACAAGTCCATGATTATCAGATAAGAGATCTGGTTGCAGATAATGCCTGTATTATTGACATAAGAGAAAAAGATCTATTTGAAAAAGGTCACCTGAAATCTGCTGTTAATATTCCATTTAGTCA
>DEIL01000071.1 GCA_002352445.1 Desulfobulbaceae bacterium UBA2775 | reverse complement strand
AATAGAATTATGGTAACGTTATACCATTCGACTTGGTTTTGTTGCACCATAGTGAAAATAATTCCAGACCATCAATATTCTCTGGAACAATCTTTGATCTCAAGATGCTTTTATAGTGTTAGGCATTTCTGAGCATAATTGAAATTCTATAGACCAAGAACCGGTTTTTATGTTGCTAGGTTCTTGGGAGAGATTCGTAATTACATTTACAGGAAACACCTAATGTTTTAGGGAAAGACAAAACGATTTACCTTTGAAGTGGCAATGTCAAATTCAATGCTAAGTTGCTGAGAATACCTGATCAGGAAAAACCTTTGTCAAACACATCGCCTAGATTTTTAAGATTGCCAAGACAAACTTCTGAGATCCTATTGTTTTATTGAAAAGAGCAAGTATGGCAACAGTTTGTACGGTGAAAAAGTGCTACAGGTTAAAAAATGTAAGTTGATATTAGACACCTGTGTTGATACTTTGTATCTGAAATGAAAACCATCATTGCAACCAAATTATTTCGTCCGATACCGACTACAGACTTTATTACCAGGCCAGAACTTTTTGAGAGCCTGGACAAAGGTTCCGGGCATAGGTTGACTCTGGTTTCTGCGCCAGCGGGCTATGGAAAAAGTATAACAGTTAGCGGCTGGCTGGAAAAATGCAAAAAACTGTCAACGTGGTTGTCTCTGTCAAAGGGTGATGATGACCTGACAGTGTTTTTCAGTTACTTTATTGCCGCTCTAGAAAAAGTATTCCCCGCATCCTGTGCTGAAATATCTAAATATCTAAAGACAGATACAGAGGTATTGCCGGACCGGATGGCAGAGCTCTTAATTGAGTATTTCCAAAATATCAAGCAACAACTCGTCTTCGTTCTTGATGATTTCGGCTTTATCCATAAAGCACCAATATGTTCTGTACTCGATGTATTAGTCAAAAATTGTCCAACAAAACTACAGCTGATCATAATTTCCAGGCGAGACCCTCCCTTGTCACTTCAGCATTACCGAGTGTCAGGAGTAATAACGGAAATCCGCCATATGCATCTCAAATTCAGTCATCAGGAAGTAATTGAATTTTTCCGTAAATCACGATCCATAGATTTAGGAAACAACGAGGTGGAACCAATTCTCAAAAAAATCGAGGGATGGCCTGCAGGACTACGTTTATTTTCACTCGGTGTTGCTGATCGGAGCAATGTTCATGATTTCATCCGACAGCTACAGGGTGACTCCAGAGATATAAAGGACTTTTTGGTTTCGGAAGTCCTGACACACCAGCCTCAAGAAGTGCGCAACGCACTACTTAAACTCTCGATACTGCACAAATTTGATAATGGGCTTTGTGAGGTTTTCAGCGAAGAAGGTGTTGTTGGTGAGGCACTGCTTTCCCAGATCATTCAATCGAATCTGTTTTGTATTCAGATAGACCCAGCTAAGCGTTGGTTCAGATTCCATCATCTTTTTCAGGATTTACTTAGGTTGATTCTGGAAAAGCGCTACACTGATGATGAAATTACCGATCTCCATAGAAAAGCTGCACAGTATCATGATACTCAGGGAGATCTTGAGCAGGGGATTTACCATTATCTCAAAATCGCTCAAAACGACTCTGCTATTGAGATCGTCGAACAGCATCGTCACAGATTGATGAATCAGGAGAGATGGGAGAGACTTCAGTATCTGGTAGAATTGTTGCCAGAAGCAGATAATGCCTCTCCTGGAATCCTGGCGGCCAAAGCATTTCTTGCCGAGAATCGTTTTTTGATCAGCAGGTCTCTTGAATATGCGCAACAGCTTGAAAATGTATTTAAAGGTTTAGCTGTGACCGAACATAAGTCAGACATGGTTCTCGCTGAGCTGGATGCATTACGGGCCATGAAATATTATTTCCAGATCAATCCCAAAGAAGCGGTCAAATACGGTTTCCAAGCACTGGAAAGCCTGCCGAGGGAATGTGCCAGTGTCAGAGGATTTGCCTACGGATTATCCGCTATGTCATTGCAAATGCAGGGAGAAATCGGGTCAGCTCTCGCTTTACTGGCTGAGGGACTACAACAGGCTAACAAAAGCAATCCAACCTTAAAAGGCAGACTTCTTTTGATTTATTGTTTCATGTACTGGTTTGAAGGTGATTTAAACAACCTACATCAAGTTGCTGTGGAGTATTTTGACTTTGCAGAACAAAACCAGTTACCGGAAGCAAAGTGCTTTGCCAGGTATTTCCTGGGGATTGCAGCATTTCAGAGAAACCAACTTGCAGAAGCTGAAGCCTATCTGGAAGAATATGTGCGAGACAGAGCTAATATCAATATAACCGCCGATGCCCATAACGCTTTCACCTTGGCTCTCATCAAGCAGACCCGAGGAGAGGAGGAGCAGGCAGTCTCTATTGCCGAGCGGGTGGTTCGCCTGGCGTATGATTTGGGTAATAAAGATCTTCTTTTCGCTGCTCAATCGTTTCAAATGGAGTTAGGGGTTAGGTCAGGTCGTAAACGAGTTGCGGAAAAATGGTTGAAGCAGATAGGTGAGTTGCCGATCTTACCGGTCTACCGGATGTATTCTCCCTATATTACTGAAGTTAAAGCCGGAATGAGTATTGGGACAGACGAATGGCTTGAACAATCGGAGAAACGGACGAAGGACTTGCTAACATTTTTCAGTAAGACTCATCATACACCGATGCTTGTAGAACTCAATGTGCTGCTGGCAGGGATATACGAAATGAGAGGCCTGAAAAATACTGCTGATGAAACATTTCACACGGCACTCAGGCTGGCCTCTCCTGGTAGATTCGTTAATGTTTTTAGAGCAATAGGTCTGGAAATTTTCAATAGACTGCTAGGAAGACAGAAGAACATCGATGTCAGTCCCAAGTATCTAGAACTTTTAACTAAAACCTTTAATCCAAAACAAAAAACAATCGATGTTGACTCACCTCTGGTCAACCCATTTGATTACAATATAACAGAGAAAGCACAGCGTCTATCAGAACGTGAGCGGGAAATTCTTATTCTGTTGTCAAAACGATTCTCAAACAAAGAAATAGCATCAGATCTCGCTATCTCTGTTAACACTGTTAAACGGCATGCAATCAACATCTACAAAAAACTCAGTGTTCACAACCGCCGTGAAGCGGTTGAGCGAGCGATAGGTTTGAATTTGCTTTCCTGATTTTACAGAGCCTCGTCGACCCCAACTCTCTACACCTTTTTTACACCTTTTTGGGCCATTTCCTTTGTCAGAAATAGTTCTTATGTTGGTCAGTATGAGAACAGCTGCCAAGGAAAAGCATGAAAAAGGTCAAAGACCTCTTATTACCTATCCGGCTGAATATCAAATACATATTCAGGGAAGGCTCGATATAGGATGGTCAGACAGGTTGGCTGGTATGTCGATTACCACCAGAGGAGGCAAAAATCTGCCGCCCCTGACAACCCTGCAGGGTCAATTAATCGACCAGTCAGCTCTGTTGGGAGTACTCAACACACTCCACGATCTGGGTTTTGCCGTGCTGCATGTAGACTATCTATCAAAAGGCTATCAACCAGGGGAAAGGTAAAGGATGCTCGCATCACTCAACACAGGAGCGCAATTACGCGCTGCCGTATCCAATACAAATTCACAAGACCACAGCACCACCGTAGATGTCAGTAATGTCCAATTTTTCTGGAGCAAGGAAACGTCCCCCACGCTCGATATACGAAGTTTTACTGTAGAACAGGGTGAAAAACTGTTTTTAGAAGGCCCAAGCGGTTGCGGTAAATCCACCTTTTTAAGCCTCCTGGGAGGAGTAAACAAAGCAGCAACAGGGACAGTCTCCATACTGGGGAACCAGCTGGAAAACATGAGTGGTGCAGAGCGCGACTCCTTCAGAGCAGATCACATAGGTGTGATTTTTCAGATGTTCAATTTGTTATCATATTTGTCAGTTATAGAAAACGTAACCCTACCTTGTATGTTTTCAGAGCATCGTAGACAAAGAGCTTTTGAAAATTCAGAAGATATCAAAACAGAGGCGATTCGTATTCTCACCCGCCTTGAACTAGGAGGTCTCTCAATTCTCAAACGACCGGTAACAGAACTGAGCGTCGGGCAACAACAGCGAGTGGCTGCAGCACGCTCTCTCATGGGGCGACCTGAACTGATCATTTGCGACGAGCCCACCTCATCTCTAGATCCGGTAAACAGGGAATCATTCCTTAATTTACTGTTTGAGGAGTGTGACAAAAGTGGCAGTAGCCTGATTTTTGCCAGCCACGAGGCTTTGCTTGCACCGAGGTTTGACCGGGCAATTACCTTTGAGGAAATAAACGCGATTCGTGGGACGTCATGCACCACAAATAGTGAGGTGCAATGATGGCTACATTGATCCTTGCCGTGAAGAGTCTTAAAAATCGCTGGTTCACCATCTCTCTCACCATCGTTTCCATCAGTTTGAGCATTGCACTGTTCCTCTCTGTTGAGAGAATACGGCATGAAGCTCAGGCAGGTTTTACCAATACTATTGCAGGAACTGATTTAATTGTAGGAGCCCGTACCGGCCCAGTTCAACTTCTACTTGCCTCTGTCTTCAGACTCAGTGATGCATCAAATAATATCAGCTGGCACAGCTACAACTCCACTGCNNGCCATGCCTCAGGTTAAATGGGCTATTCCCATCTCCCTGGGTGATACGCATAAAGGTTACCAGGTTCTCGGTACAAATGAAAATTATTACAAACATCTGCAGTTTGGTAGTAAGCAGCATCTCTCTTTAGAAAGAGGACACTGGTTCCAGGATGAACACGGAGCAGTTATTGGTGCCGAAGTGGCAAAAGCCCTTGGATATTCAGTTGGCAGCAGCATTGTCGTTTCCCATGGTTCAGGTGATATAAGTTTTATTCATCATGACCAGCATCCATTTGTAGTTTCCGGAATACTTGCGAGAACTGGAACACCGGTTGACCGAACTGTTCATGTCAGTCTTGCAGGAATCGATGGTATTCATGCAGAAATTAATATGAGAGAGAGCCACCTACACGATCCCCTTGCTGATCATCTTAGTCACGACGACCATACAGAACTGGGGGAGGGTGAATCACCCTCGATCAGTGCGATTTTTCTTGGCTTACAATCCAGAAGAGATGTTTTGACTGTCCAGAGAACGCTTAATAACTACCAGGGCGAACCGCTATCGGCAGTTATTCCTGCCGTGGCCCTGCAGGAGCTCTGGAAAATAGTTGGAACTGTCGAGAAATCACTGCTTGCCATATCTGCCTTTGTTGTACTGGTTGGTCTGACCGGTATGATGGTGGCTATTATGACAAGTCTGCAGGAGCGTCGCCGTGAAATGGCAATTTTAAGAGCAGTTGGTGCACGACCGGCCCATATCTTTGCAATGATTGTTGGAGAAGCTGCATTTGTCATGGCTGCCGGTGTTACCCTCGGGGTAGCCGTCTTCTATGGATTGCTTCTCCTCGCACAGCCTGTCATCAACTCATATTTAGGTCTGTTCATAACACTGGGCACACCATCAATAAATGAAATAGTTGTGATTTTAATAATGTGTCTGGCGGGAGTTGCTATCGGTTTTATCCCGGGCTATCGAATTTATCGCTATTCACTGGCGGATGGTATGACGGTGCGGGTATGACGACTCTGGCAAGAAAAGCGGCGAACCATAACAAGGAGGAGTACGAAATGCAGGACAAAATGAGCAACATATTAACGGTATTGTTGCTCACAGCATTTTTTCTGGCCCCTGCTAATGCATCAACAGTCAGGGAACTGAACTGGGACGATTTGAAACCGGTTATCGAGTTTGACGATCCGTTTGAAAAACTCACACCGGACCAGTTGTCCTATCTTCGGACTATTGCCCGTAAGCGGCAGTTGCAAGATAACGGCAAGCAAATTAGTAAAGCCATGATCAAAGAGGCTGGAGAGGCAGAAGCGATACTTGCCAAAGACGGGGTCGATATTGACGGCCTGTTTGCCAAAAGAGCCAAAGTCAGTGAAATGCGCCGCAAACGGGCCGAGTCGGTGGTGCCGGACCTTAACAATGCATCAGTTGTCATGCCCGGATTTATCCTGCCCCTTGAATATGCAGGCACAAAGGTAACTGAATTTCTCCTTGTTCCTTGGGTAGGGGCATGTATCCACTCACCGCCGCCCCCAGCCAACCAGATCGTCCATGTTGTAGTGGATAAAAAAATGGCCAGGGAAAGCAAAAGGCTTTTTGAGCCGGTCAGCGTGACCGGAACACTATTTACCAAAAGGATGAGCAAAAGCCTGTTTTTAAAAGACGGCTCTTCCGACATAAATATAGGTTATTCCATGCAGGC
>DEIL01000096.1 GCA_002352445.1 Desulfobulbaceae bacterium UBA2775 | reverse complement strand
GGTGATACATTGATACCAGTTTTACTCGTCAATTGTTCGATTTTCTTGCCTTTACTGTCGAGCAGAAACAGGTCGGGACTGCCGCTTGTAGAAAGTGTAAGAATCATATACTTGCCGTCCGCTGACCAGGTCGGCGCAAGATTAAGGCCTTTGCGGCGGGACAGAACACGGGTCGTTTTAGATTGGCGAAGATCTGTGATATAAAGATTCTGGTTTCCAGTGTGGTAGGAAGTGTATGTCAGAAAGTTGCCGTCGGGTTTAAAACGGGGAGAAACGGTGAGGTTCCTGTGTCGTGTTATTTGCCGAACTTTCTTGCCGAGAATATCGGTCAGATAAACTTCTTTAATATTCTTTTCTCTTGAAACGAAAGCAATCTTAGTATTGGCAATGCCCTCTCTACCTGTGAAGGTTTTAATAACATGGTCACAAAATTTAAAAAGCATCTGTTCTTTTTTCCGCACAGAGCCTGAAAAGGATTTACCCATTATTATCTCATCTCCGGCAACATCCAGCAACCGCATTTCTAACTTTAAGGTATTGGCGGCTATACTGTATTGACCAAGTACAGTGTAATCAACTGCCAGTTTCTTCCAGACTGCTGCCTGACTGCCACCATAGGTTTTTGTCGGTTGAATAGAGATTATCCCATGGAACTGCAATGCCTTGGCTAGAGTATCAGCCAGTTCGCGACTTAGACTCTCTTTATGATCCCCAGGGTTTTTACTGGTAAACCAGGGCACAGCCATATTAATTTTTCGGGTATCCGGAGCTGTAATGTCAAGGTACACACGATTGGCACCAGTTGCATATGTAGAGGATAGAAGGAGCAATAATGTAATTAGAAAAAAGTATTTTGCCGGTTCGTGTATAATATCTTTATTCATCTTCTGTTAGGTGTGAGTGGGTGTATTTAACATATAAGGAGGTCTCCTGCGGACGATACCGGTAAGAACCTACCTATTAATACCTTCAGGAGTAAAAACCAAGCCGATTTCTAACCTCTGTTTTTTCATGGCCGCAGGGATCGGGGGCAGCGGATTTGCAGCCTCTATTGTTTTTGTTGCAAATTGATCAAAAACCCTGTCGCCGGATCTACTTTCAAAAAACATATTGGCTATCTCACCGTTTTTATTAATAGTTATCACAACTACTGCAGTCAGATCCCGATCTTTCTGCATATATTCAGGTAAAGACCAGAATTGTTGTAATTTACCGGTAATGTTCGCATGGAACCTATTTGTAATGAGATTTGAACTGCCACTGCCTCCGCCCGGTTTTGATGCAGTCGTCTGTTGTTTTGAAGAAGATCGGGTACGGGGCGCAATTTGAGCAGGATTTTTTATAAGATTGCGTTCACGCTCCAGGGCTTCCTGGGCCTGTTTTGCATTATCTTTGGCTATTTGTTCATCTCTTATCGCTTCTGCAAGTTCTTGCCTTTTCTTTCGGGCAAGCTCTTTAGAACGTGTATCTTTAGGCTTTACTAGATTTTTTTTAACTTTCTTTCTTTTTAAAGGCTTAATTGAGATGGCCTTTTGCGGAGCAGGTTTCGGAGTTTTAACAGGTTCTGCAATTGGTGCTGTTTTTTTGGCCTCAACTGGGGTTGATTTTGGTGGTTGAATAGCAGTTTCATGCTGAGTCTCTGGCGGTGGGGCTGCTTCTTGTTGGGAGGCAGGTTCAGCAATATTAATCAGACTGACGGTATAGATGTCTGCAAACTTAGGTTTCCTGTCCAATAATCCGGGCAGATAAATAGCTCCTACAATAAAAAGAAGATGAATTCCAATGGCAAAATTAAAGGGTAATTTCCATTCATTTTCGGGCATATATGTAATTCGATATTCCTTCGACACAGTTTATTTTTTTTCAGAAGGTTTGGTTATCATGCCAATTTTATCAAAACCGACAGCCTTAATATCTGCCATAACCCCAACAACAATACCATAAGGAACGTTCTTGTCAGCCCTTAAAAAAAGAGGCTGATCTTTATTTGCTCTATAGTTTTTTTCCAACTCCTGAATCATCAATTTACGGACCAGTGGAACATTATTAATACTGATTTCGCCATCTTTATTAATTGTCAAAATAAGGGGTTTTTCTTCCTGTCTGAGGGACTTTGAAGTGGTTTCAGGTAAGTCGACATTAAGCCCCTGGGTCATCATAGGAGCTGTAACCATGAAAATAATCAATAAAACCAGCATCACATCAACCATGGGAGTTACATTGATATCTGATACCAGTCGTCTTCTGCCGTTGCCTCTTGTCGGTCCCATATCAATTAAATTCTGCTAAGCAGCTCTCTTTCTACTAGGTTAAGAAAATCGGTGGAAAAATCTTCAATCTCTCCACTGATCATATCAAGTTTATTGGAATAATAATTATAAAAAATTACAGCCGGTATTGCGACAGCGAGGCCGGCAGCTGTAGCTACAAGTGCTTCGGAAATCCCGGGTGCAACAACAGCCAGAGATGCTGAACCTCTCTGGCCAATATCGTGAAACGATACCATAATTCCCCAGACTGTACCAAAAAGGCCTATAAAAGGAGTAGCGCTTCCTGTTGTTGCTAAAAAAGGCAATCCATGTCCAAGTTGATTGAACTTTTGGGATTCAGTTTTTCTTACCGCACGCTTCAAATTATCCATGGTGGCAAGCTGCATATCAAGAGTTTCACCGGGTTGGTTCTCCTCTTTACGGTTTTTGATTTTATTGATTTTCTGCAGTTCGTTAAAGCCTACAATAAACACAGTGGCCTCGGGACTGTATTCAAATTCTTCAGCAGCACTATATGCTTCATTGAGGTCGGAAGAGCTCCAGAAAGTCTCAAGGAAATCCTCGGAGTCGAGTCGTACCTTTTTAAATAATCGAGCTTTTTTAAAAACAATAGTCCAGGAGACAATTGAAAACACCAGAAGGGTAAACATAACAAACTGGCCTACGAGGCCAGCATTAAGAATCATATCAGTAATAGTAAGCTGCACGAATCAATCCTTTTCTTTTAAAATTAAGCTATTTTGACCATTTTCCGGCGAATAATATGCGGCTTTATCTTGCCTGCTTTTGCTAAAAATTCAATAATCCCTGTTTATTCATTTTCCGCCGATGTGACAATAGCACAGGAAAAACCAACCTGAACAGCAGTCTTGCCGCTGACTTTCAATGTGCCTTTCAGAAAATAGACCGCGGATATGATTTCCTTAAGAACAACTTTCACGGCTACTGTGTCTCCAGGCAGAACAGGGCGTCTGAATTTCGCTCGTTCTATACGTGTTAGAACCGGTATATTTTTCTGCATCCCAATATCTGTAAAAGCCATTTTGGCCATAAGGAGGGCCCCGCTTTGAAAAATGATTTCGCAGAGGAGAACTCCCGGCATTATCGGGTTGTCCGGATAATGCCCTCGGAACAGATCAAGATCTGTATCAATGTGTTTTTCAGTTGTTATACTACCTTTCTCATCATATGATATAATTTTATCAACCCACAGGAACGGAGATCGGTGTGGAATGAGATCTTTTATCTGTTTTTCAGGTACCATTCTTATAGACCGCCACTGACTTCAAGAACTGCTCCTGTAATATAGGCAGCTCTGTGACTTGCGAGAAACAGGACACTGTCTGCAATCTCTCCAACCTCTCCAAAACGTCGCATAGGCACCATTTTTTTATAAGAGGAGATCTGATCTTTACTCAGATCCTTGATAAAATCTGTAGAGATAAACCCTGGAGAGATACAGTTCACTGTGATTTTTTTCCTGGCGACTTCTTTGGCTAGAGTTTTTGTCAGTCCAATCTGTCCAGCTTTGGATGCTGCGTAATTAGCCTGTCCAACAAAACCGAGATGAGAAACAGGGGATGTTATATTGATAATGCGACCATATTTTTTTTTCATCATCAAAAGAACAGCCTGTTTGGACATGAGAAAAGTTCCGCTCAGGTTTATATCAATAACCTTTTGCCAGTCTGAACTCTTCATGAGCGCAAGAACGGAGTCCCGGCGCACCCCTGCATTGTTAACAAGTATATCTATACAGTCAAATTTTGTCTCGAGATCAGCAAAAAGCTGTTGAACATCAGCTTCATTGGAGATGTCACATTGAATTAGTTCGAGACGTGAGGCGGAGTTTCTGTTTGCCAGATCAAACTGTTCTGCCGCAGCCCTGTTGCCGGCATAGATGCCGATGACGTGAGCTTCTGCTTTCAAGAAAGCTTCTGCGATGGCCCTTCCAATACCCCGGGTAGCACCGCTGATAACTACCACTTGGCCTTTAAAATTTTCCATAACTTCCTCAATATAAAAAAAATCTGACTGGTCTGGATTTTTATGATCGCAGATGACTGTCTACATCATTTGACACGATAACCCCATAATTGATGGCACCGAGCCATCCGGACATGATAATGCCAACGGAACCGACATGAAAAAGACCTGAAATTTCCTTAAAAATAGATCTGGAAACATCAAGCCCTTCAAATTTGGTACCAAAGGATGTCCCCTGGGTGTGTAGAGTATAGCGATTAAAAGTCCTGGGAGTAGCAGCCTCCATCCAGTCAATTTTTTCCGCAACTCCTGGAAGATACCGGTTAAGATCCTTCAGGCTTCTGGATATAAGAGACTGTTTCTCATTTTCATATTGCTCTTCTCCCAATTCAGCCCAGTCTTCATAACGGCTGTTCATTGACGCAACAATGGTATAACGATTCAATCCAGGTCGGGTTCTGGGGTAATAGATTGAAAATGTTTTTGATTTTGTTTCTCTATCGAGCAGCTCAGCGGAATCAAATTCGGCAGCAGTTGAAGTGAAGAGCAGATCACCAACATCGTTTATTTTTTCACCATCCCTGATACCCATATAAACCTGACAACTTGAGTTATTCACTCTGACCTCGGCGGCCTTCTCAAGGAACTCATCAGAGAAAGCTCGTTTGTCTGTTAGATTATATATGGTATTCGTTATACCGCTATTTGAAACCACAGCTCTTGAAGAGATAGTTTTTCCCCTGGCTTCAACCCCTCTGACCTTTCCTTTTTCAACGATAATTCTATCGACTTTAGTCTTTGTACAGATTGTTACGCCATTTTTTTCAAGTTCATCTGACATCATGGTTATCAGCTTGTCGGTTCCCCCTTCAAAAGTAAAAACTCCTCTGTTCATGAAATTTGAAAAAACGATGCCATAAGTTATTGCAGGATCATCAAGGGTCGATCCGTTGGCGTATGTAATAGGTTCCATAAGAAATCTATGAATGTCGGACCGTCCAGGGAAAAATTCGTTAAACAGCTCCATGGTTGTCATAGCTTGGTCGTCATAAAAATTCATCCCGGATACAGTCTTAAAAAACCTATTTATAACATCAGGAGAGACTCCGAACTGACTTTCCAGGATATGTGTGAAATCTTTTTTGTCAAAACTGGTTTTCAGGGAAAACTGAGGATTATCAAAAACGATATTCTTAAGTTGGACGATAGATTGCATAATCGCATTATTCCAATACTTCTTACAGGTCTTTACCATGCCGTATGGGAACCCATGCAGAGATATATCAAAAATATGTCCTTTTCGTCTGAACCAGGTTGCAAGCCCGCCAAGTCTATGGTGGTGTTCCAGTAGTAGAACCTTGTGACCGCAATAGGCCAAACGGTTAGCGGCTGTGAGACCACCTAAACCGGATCCGATGACGATTATGTCATATCTATCTAAAGTTTGTATGAATGGAATTGGCATAACATATGGTCAAGATAAGATTTCGAAAAGGT
>DEIL01000140.1 GCA_002352445.1 Desulfobulbaceae bacterium UBA2775 | reverse complement strand
TCACTACATCCAAATACAACCCAAATCTAAGCGCAATATCAGCCATGTTATTTCCCTACAGCCCCTTATGAGATTTCTATGAAATTCTAGACTGATACATTTCTTTTATCCGGAACTCTTTTCCTCTAACTCGGAAAAATGGTCTTTGAGAATTCCTTTCAAAACTTCCCAATAATTTATAGCAGCCATATTGACTACTATTCCTCAGGTTCTTTGGTGCAAATGGTGAGTGGAGTGGTTTTTGCAAGGTAGTCATAGTTTCTTGCAAAATCAGCTTTTAACTTATAGATGAATACGACCGTGAATATACAGGACAGAAGAAAACACCAACGACACGAATTTAGTGATGTTGTTACCATCTTTGCTAAAGGAATAAGCCAGGTAATCGATATCAGTTCAGGGGGAATTTCCTTTAGATGCCGTAATGAACAGAGTATTCCAGAAAAGTGGTCGATCGATATTATCGATAGTACAGGCATCCACCTTGAGGAGTTTCCTGTAGAAAGAATTTGGAAATCAGCTGAGGACAAAAAGAGACATACCTGCAAATATATTACGACGGTTGGAATGAAGTTTAAAAGCCTATCCCTTGAACAGCGGTTAGCTCTCTGTGAGCTAATATATCGATAGTCTTCTAAAAACCCTATCCTCCAAATATCAATTAAGGCGGAAGAAATAATCTATCCATAGTTGCCGAAATGTATGGAGGCAGGATTTGAAATAGCACACCTTTTTCTTTGAGGGCGCCGTAAAAAGCCCGATCTCCTCGTTTAATATACTATGCCTTGTATATTTAACTTTTTACGACGCCATCAAATTTGGCAAACTCGTAAAAAGGTAGATTGCAGCTATGGATGGCTAAGTCAAAAAGTTCGATATACAAGGCACAGTATTTTTATCAGTGCTGAGGCAATACATATGGTATGCCTTGGTGCTGATAAAAACCTGCAACGCAGTAGATCGGACTTTTTACGACGCCATCAAATTTGGCAAACAGGAATAATTGAGCATATGGTATCATTACCGTCGTATTATACCGGGTAAGCAAGTAGGGGAACTTCATGGCTAAAGTGTTAACATTCCGTGTTATAAAAAACCGAGCGCAGTTCAAATGCCCCTTTTGTCAAAAAAGAAGAAATGTGGCAGTTCCTCCCACTATCCGGAAGAGATCCCTTCGATGTCATCAATGCGATGAAATCACTCGTTGCAACTTTAATCGCCGGGAGATCTTAAGAGAGCAGCAGAGTGGAAAAGTTCTTTTAACTACCAGTGATGGCCGTGAAATGGAAGCACATCTTTTTGATATTTCCACTAGAGGGGTCGGTTTTGATGTTGCATTCAGGGATACAAAAAAGATCACAGTGGGCAAAGAACTTAAGTTCCACTGCTCCTGGAACCCGAGACTTTTTAGCCGGGGAAGTTATGTGGTCAGAGCGATTACAGGGCAGCGGGTAGGAGCACAGAATATCAGATAATGTTTGTCCGTAATTGTCTTTTTTGTAGCCTGGCCCCAACGATGGAAGGATGCGGTCGGGTTAACTTTCATGCACCTTTTTTCCCAGCAAGCTGTCCACAGGCAGCAGAAATATCACCACCTCTGCTGTGTCGTATAAAAACAGAGTAGTGTGCTCTTCTCAGAATATCCTGAAAGGCTAGAATGCGGTTTTGATCGGAACCTTTGTAACCAAGTTCCGGAGAATCATTGTACGGGAGGAGATTGATCTTGCAGGGTATGCCCCGCAGCTTTTTTGCAAGTCTGCGTGCCTGTTGATCCGAATCATTGATACCTTTAAGAAGGATATATTCAAACATAATCCTTTTTCTTTTCGGCATGGGAAAATCACGACAAGCATCAAGTAACTTATCCACCGAATAGATTTCGTTAACCGGCATAAGTTTACTTCTGATCCCATCATCAACGGTATGCAATGAGATAGCAAGATTAGCCGAAGATTTTTCCCCAAGTTCCTGAAGTTTAGACGCTATGCCGCAGGTGGAGACCGTTATCCTCCGCTCGGCCAGATTGAGTCCCCTGGGATCAGTCATAATGGACAGCGATGTAAGGACGTTTTTCAGGTTATTAAGCGGTTCACCCATCCCCATAAATACAACGTTTGTAATTCGTTTTGAGCCAATAAATTCAGCATCAACCGGCTGCATAAGGAGAAAATCTCTTACTCCACAGATCTGATTGACAATTTCTGCAGGACTGAGATTTCTTGTAAAGCCCATTGTGCCGGTAAGGCAGAAGGAACATTTCATCGCGCAGCCAACCTGAGAAGAAATGCAGAGTGTGCTGCGATCCGGTTCAGGAATAAGGACGGATTCGATGATATGATTATCAGAAAGACGAAAACCGAATTTCACACAGCCATCTTCGGCACGTTCTGTAATTGGATTTTTAAACCGGGAAATATAACAGGTCTCTTCCAGTACATCCCTGAAAATTTTGGCAAGATCGGTCATTTGAGAGAATTCTGTTATCCCGTGCCGATACAACCAACCCATTATCTGCCGACCTCTGAATGGGGACTGCCCGAGGCTTTCTACAAAATCGACAAGTTGGGCCTGATTGAAATTTTTCAGATCTGTTTTATCT
>DEIL01000218.1 GCA_002352445.1 Desulfobulbaceae bacterium UBA2775 | reverse complement strand
AACAATTCGATAATAGCAGTTGATAACAGACACCATGAAGTAATGGACAAAAATATTGAATTGCGGGCCAGGAAGGCGAGAGTTAGAAAACCTGAACAATTACAGAAGCTTGCAGCAGATAAACTTTCACTTTTTGTGCATTCAAAGGGGCAGGTGGGTAAGTATAATTCCCGGAAAGGATATTTTATCTATCTCTAGGAGTCTGTCCGAGAATAGGCATTTTGTTCAAGATCGAAGAATTATTGAAAATAAGCAAAGCCATATATGTGATATCGGAGTCTACGCTTACCTGCAAGCATTATGTTTTTGGTAATGCTGAAGAGTTTGGGCAAAAAGGCATTCGCGGGCAGACTCCTACGAGGTTGGAAGAAAGAGTTTTTGAAGTCTACACCATCTACAATGCCATCAGAATATGGTCAAACAATCCCGCCTGCGAGTGCAAAAAGAAAAAAAACGTAGGCGGGCCCTTCTCTCTGTTTTCTTTATTGTTGTCATTACCATTGTTTGCTGGCAGGTAAATAAAAAAATTGGTATCACAGCCTACCTGAATGAGAAGATTCTAACAGTAAAAAAGAGCTTGTATGGGCAGAGTGTGTCGACCCGTGGAACGGTTTATGACAGGAATCTGAAGCAGATTGCTGTCACTCTGGAACGGGTTTCGGTTTATGCACGGACAAAAGAGGTTGATTCGATTCCAGATACTGTAGAGGCTCTGGGTGCACTACTTCCGATCAATAAGGAGAGGCTGCAGAAAAAATTGGAAACCGGTTCGCTGCGGGTGTGGGTTGATGAAGATATCAGTCAGGATCAGGAAATCGCAGTAAAGGAGAAGCAACTTCCAGGTGTATATCTGCAGCATGAACAGGTAAGGTTCTATCCCAATGATACACATGCAGCCCATATAATCGGGTACGTTGATGATAATATAGGGTTGGCAGGGATAGAGTTTTTTTATGACAGACTGCTTGCAAACAGGGAAGTTGAGGGAAAATCAACAGACAGTCATTTAAATCAATCGCAGGATCTGGTTCTGACAATTGATCTTAAAATTCAGAGAATTCTGGAAGATCTTGTGGCTGATATAGGTAGCTGGCAGAGGGGTATAAAGGTTGCGGCCTATGTTATGGAGGGAGCAACTGGAGAAATTGTCGGGGGTGCGCAATATCCCGGTTTTAATCCAAATAAGTTCACTCAATATTCTCCTCAGGCACTGGGAAATATTTTTTTGCAGCCAACGGTTGTACCGGATAAATTTCGACGTTTATTTAGAGATGTTGCCGGCATTTACAGCATTCTGGAAGCCGGATCGATACTGTATCCATGGTCTATTCAACCTGTTGAAACAAATCTTGGCCGTCAGTTAAGGTTATGGGAATGGCAGGGGATGACAGAACAATGGTCCACGGATTTTTTTGCCTATGATCGGGCTGTTGAAAATAGGGAAATAGTTTATAAGCCTTTTATTCATTCGCAACGTCAGTCCTATGGATTGGTTCCGGAATATACCACACCTTTGAAAATACAGACCGCAATGACCGGTATCTTCAATGGTGGTACTAAAATCAGGCCCCATGTTGTTGCTGCAGCTTCAAATCAGGAGACTGGAAAAGAATATCACCTGCCGGTATCTCAGGATGAATTCAAGGGGTATGGAAGGGTTATAAAAGGCGGCGCGAAAGAGGTAGGGAAGTTGCTGAGGAGTCAGGCTAGTCAAGGTTCTTCCGGGACACTGCTTTTTGAAGATGAAAATATTCTGGTTGCACAATCAGCTGAAGGAGAGCAGTTTCTGAGCAGTAAAATGCTGTTTGTTTTAATTCCTGCCGATACCTCGCCCTTAACAATGCTTGTCGTGGTCGAAGGACCAGCAGAACACCCTGTTTCGAAAAAAAAACCAACAGAGCAATCGCTGGAAAAACGTGTTGGGCAGATAGTTGATCGAATTTCCGTATTGCAACAGGTTGCAAAAAGTGTTTCAGATGTTGTGGAAGTAGAAATACAGGGTGAAGATAACTATCCGGTTGACAAACATGATGGAACCGTAGTTCCCGGCCACCTGGAAAGTCAGGAAAAAGTAAAGAAGGCTGTGGGAATAATGCCGGATCTGAAGGGCTTGAGTCTGAGAAAGAGCTTTCAGTTGTTGCAGAACAATAACGTAAAGATACGCTTTCAGGGAACCGGCAGTGTTGTCTCACAGAAACCTCTTCCAGGCACACCTCTTAAAGGGTTGTCGGAATGTATTCTGATTCTCGAAAATGTGGAAGATGTTGAGCTAAAAAAATAAATCTCATGGACATCGCAAATAGCAAACCATTATATCCACTCTCTTTAGAAGCTCTTCTCCGGGGAATTGAATACAGGGTTGTCAGGAGAAGCCATTCTAAAACTGTCAGGGATATTGAGATCAGTTCCGTTCTCTCCGATTCCCGAAAGGTAGAGGCTGGTGCACTTTTTGTGGCAATCAGAGGCGCAGAGTATGATGGTCACGATTATGTTTCCGCTGCCTTTGCAAATGGCTGTGCAGCCGTTATTTGTGAGATCGGCATGATACACCCCGATACGCTGGGAGAGTGGACTGGAATCCTTGTAGAGGTTGAGGATAGCAGTAAAGCGTATGGACTTGTCGCTGCAAACTATTATGGCAGACCGGCTGATCAACTGACCTTTATCGGAGTTACCGGTACCAACGGGAAAACTACGGTCACCTATCTGCTGGAGACGGTTCTTCTTCACGCCGGGCAGAAGGTGGGGGTCATTGGTACCGTTAATAACAGGTATGTCGGAGACAGTGGTGAGATGACCGTGTTGCCGACACAGCTTACAACTCCCGAGGCCATGATGCTGCAAAAGGTACTTCGGGAAATGGCAGATAGTGGAGTTTGCTATGTCATAATGGAAGTCTCATCCCATGGATTGGCTCAAAACAGGATCAGTAATATCCGGTTTACAGCGGCTGCCTTTACCAATCTTTCCAGGGACCACTTAGACTACCATACTGATATGGAGGAATATTTCTTCGAGAAAGCAAAGATCTTTACAGAACATATGGCAAAAGACTCCATTGGGGTGCTGCCTGCGGACTCTGCAGGAAAAGAAGGATTCCCCTGGCATGTCCCTCTGGTAGAGAAGTGCAGAGCTCATTGTGCAAAGATAATTTACTGGGGAGATGAAGAGAATGCTGATATTCGTCTTCTTGGATATGATCTGCAACTCAGTCAGACTCAGCTGGAAATTCAGACCAATGGGAAAAAAATCACTCTCCGTTCACAGCTTATCGGTCGGTTTAATATTGACAATATTTTGACCGCGTTTGGTCTTTGCTTTGCTCTGAAACTTAACCTGAACACAATTGCAGAGGGTCTGAGAAAAGCCGGTGGTGCGCCGGGACGACTTGAAAGGGTTGTGGATTCTATGGATGAACCTATGGGATCTCCAGTAGTTCTGGTAGATTATGCGCATACTCCGGATGCCCTGGAGCAGGTGTTGTCAACTGTTGCATCCTTACCCCACAGAGAACTGTACTGTGTTTTTGGCTGTGGCGGAGACCGAGATATCGGTAAGCGGCCCTTGATGGGAGAGATTGGTTGCCGGTTCAGTGATGTGGCAATCGTAACCGATGACAACCCGAGAACTGAAAACCCTGATGGAATTGTTAATCAGATTCTTGCAGGGATTACTGCCACCGGAACCGGGCAGAGATCTCCGGCCTGGTTGAAAAAGAGAAGCAGGGGGGCGAAGGGAGTCATTGTCGAAAGAGACAGAAGAAATGCTATTCGGCTCGCTATTATCTCTGCCGGGCCTGAAGATGTGGTGATTATCGCCGGTAAAGGGCATGAGACGTATCAGCTGAGCAGCCGGGGAAGACTCTATTTTGATGATACTCTTGAGGCAAAAAATGTGTTTTGTTCATGGACCGGTGCAAGAGTCGTAAAGAGTGTTGGAGGGATACTATCCAGTGATAACCATGAATTCAAGCTGCTTGGAGAGGTTCTGACCGATAGCAGAGTGGCTGGCAATGATTCAATTTTTGTCGCTTTGAAAGGAGAAAAATATGACGGTCATGAATTTGCAGCCCAGGCAGTAGAAAATGGTGCGGTTTGCCTGGTCGTGGAAAAAGAGGTAGTGCTCCCTCCGGGAAAGGATGTAAGCCAGGTCATTGTGACTGATACACTGAAAGCCTTGGGGGATATGGCGGCTTACAGACGGGCACAGCTGGCACAACTCTGTGATCAGACGGTGATAGCTATAACAGGGAGTTGCGGGAAGACCACAGTTAAAGAGATGGTGGCTGCCATCCTTCAGCGCAAATGGGTTGCGGGCCCTGATCATCAGGAAGATTGTGTTTTAAAGACCCATGGTAATTTCAACAATCTTATTGGCTTACCTCTTTCGTTACTGCCTTTGAACCTAACTAATTGTGCTGCTGTCCTGGAGGTTGGTATGAACCAGCCAGGAGAGTTGCGGCGTCTTGCTGAGATTGCAGATCCGGATATCAGCTGTATTGTCAATATATATGGTGCACACCTGGAGGGGCTCCATTCTA
Organism: Desulfobulbaceae bacterium UBA2775; assembly: GCA_002352445.1. Taxonomy (GTDB): domain Bacteria; phylum Desulfobacterota; class Desulfobulbia; order Desulfobulbales; family Desulfocapsaceae; genus Desulfomarina. The sequence continues at coordinate 19,561 of DEIL01000218.1, read as the reverse complement.
TTGAAGGGGTCGCAAGGGCAAAGGAAGAACTTTTTGAGGGGACGAAAGGATCCGGTACGCTGATCGTTAATCTTGATGATCCACGGGTGAGCAGTCTTGCTGAGAAATATGAACAAACCAAAATTACATTCACAGTTCTCGAAGAAAACTTGAAGAAGAACCCGGACATGTGGGTGACGGGTATAGACCTTGCGGATATAGGAGGTATTACCTTTACCCTGCATTCAGGCATGGAAAAGGAGGAAATTCATCTTTTTGCAGCCGGAGAGCATAATGTGTCCAATGCTCTGGCTGCGGCAGCAATATCCTATGGCGCTGGAGCCAATATTCAGGAGATAGCGGCAGGTCTCGCCGATTTCAGACCGGCTGATAAACGTATGGAAATCCTGCAGTCTGAAGGCGGGTACAGGTTGCTCAATGATACATATAACGCAAACCCGGCCTCCATGGCGGCCGGGTTGAAAACCTTGAGGCAGATGGCAGGAAAATACTGTGTGGCAATTCTCGGGGATATGCTGGAGCTTGGTGAAACCTCAGGAGAGGCACATTTTGAACTGGGACAACTTGTGGCTGAATTGTGTATTGATGATGTCGGTTTCATAGGAGAGTTTAAAGGAGAAGCCGGGAAAGGGGCTTTAGCCGGCGGGTTGGACAAGGAAAATATCAGGTTGTTTGATGAGAAGGGAGAGGCAGTACAGTGGGTTAAAGAACTCGTTATCCAGAAAAAGCTTGGACAAGATGGACTGCTCCTGGTAAAGGCTTCACGAGGTTTACGCTTCGAGACAATTGTTTCAGAGCTGATATAACAGAGAGCTGTTGCCAATTTTAACCAGTCAACCGGCTAACCCAATGAAATACTTTCCTTCGACCCCTCTTTTTTTGTGGAGTAGATGACTTTCGGATAAACTACTATGCTCTATCATTTTTTATATCCATTGAGTTCTGTTTTTTCAGGATTTAATGTTTTTCGTTATATAACCCTACGGTCAATCGGAGGGGCGGTTACAGCATTCCTGCTGGTACTTCTCCTTGGTCCGCTTTTTATCCGTACCATGAAGAGATTTCAGATAGGTCAGGTAATTCGCAATGATGGTCCGGAAACCCATCTGGCAAAACAGGGGGTGCCGACAATGGGAGGGATATTAATCCTTTTTGCCATTACAGTCGGTACGATCCTTTGGGCACGGTTAGATAACCCATTGGTCTGGTTGGGATTGTTTGTCACTCTCTTTTATGGTGGTATTGGCTTTGTCGATGATTACAGGAAGATTAAAAAACAAAATTCAAAAGGACTTAGTGCCAGGAGCAAGCTTATACTGCAGATATCCGGCGCTGCGGTTGTTGGTCTGTTTGTTTCTCTTTACCCGGGATACGACGGGCAGTTAAGCCTGCCGTTTTTCAAGAATTTTCGACCTGATCTTGGCTGGTTTTATGTGGTATTTGCTGTGGTGGTGATTGTCGGAGCTTCTAATGCGGTAAATCTGACCGACGGGCTGGATGGACTGGCGGCTGGACCGACAATTGTGACCGCCGGGGTTTATCTGGTTTTTTCGTACCTGGCGGGGCATGTGGTACTGGCCGAATATCTTCAACTTCCATATGTTGTCGGCAGTGGAGAACTTGCCATTTTCTGCGGTGCCATTTTGGGGGCATGTCTGGGCTTTCTCTGGTTTAATGCATTTCCGGCACAGATGTTCATGGGGGATGTTGGTTCTCTGGCTCTGGGAGGGGCTCTGGGGTCGATTGCAATTATAATTAAGCAGGAATTTCTACTTGCTATAGTCGGCGGTGTTTTTGTTATGGAAGCTTTATCTGTCATTATGCAGGTGGGCTATTTTAAAATGACCCATGGTAAACGAATCTTTCTGATGGCCCCTTTTCACCACCACTTTGAAAAAAAAGGATGGCATGAACCAAAGGTGGTTGTCAGGTTCTGGATTGTTTCCATAATCCTCGGGCTGTTTGCGGTCGCAACCTTGAAATTAAGATAATGGATAAAAAACTCAAAATATCACCTGGAACAAAAGTGGCTGTAATGGGTCTTGGAGTATCCGGATGGGCAGCTGTCAGATACGCCTTGCACCAGAAAGCCGAAGTCTTTATTTCTGATATCAGATCGGAAGAGAAGTTTGCAAAAGAAGAAGGCTTTGTTGACATGGAAGGGATCCACCTGGAAATTGGGGAGCATACGTCCGAATTTCTGGGGCAGGCTGATATTGTTATTGTAAGTCCGGGTATCAGCAATGTTACACCGTTGATGGATGAACTTCGTCAGAAGGGTGTTGCTGTCGCCGGAGAACTCGCTTTTACATCTGCAAACGTCGATAAGCCTATAGTTGCCATTACAGGAACAAACGGCAAAACGACTGTTACCAAACTTATTGGTGAGTTGCTGAGAGGTGCTGGAAAACGGGTTTTTGTCGGGGGAAATATAGGTACCTCTCTTTTTGATTATTTCCTTGACCCTCACGAAATTGACCTGCTTGTTCTTGAAGTATCAAGTTTTCAACTGGAGAGGGCAGGGGATTTTTCCCCTGATGTGGCAATTTTGCTTAATGTAAGCCCTGACCACCTTGACAGGCATGGAAGTCTCCAGGAATATCGTAAGACTAAAATGAAAATTTTTTCCTGCCAGAAAGAAGGGGATATGGCAATTATAAATGGAGATGACCCTGAATGTACAAAATTCCCTGAGAATCTTTTATCAGAAATTGTCAGGTTTGGCGCTGATGAGAAATTTGTGGCTGGGATATCAGGGACTGATGTTGTATTGTATCCGGGTGGTGAAAGTGAAAAATATCCTCTTGCTTCAACACTCTTAAATAGTCAGGTTAGTGTTTGCAACAGCGCTCCGGCAATTCTTGCGGCCAGACATCTTGGCTGTACCCGTGAGCAGATACAGAGCGGATTGAATGGGTTCTCGCCCTTAGAGCACAGAATGGAATTTGTGCATGAACTGGGTGGTGTCAAATTTTATAACGATTCAAAGGCGACGAATACCGGAGCAGTTGTTGCCGCCCTTGATCAACTTGAAGGTAAAGTAATTCTCATAGCAGGCGGGCGTGACAAGGGTGACGACTACACCCTGTTGAAGCCAAGTGTGTCAGAGAAGGTGGAAATGCTGGTGGCAATAGGAGAATCTTCTGATCTTCTTGAGGAGGCGCTTTTCGGATCGGTGAATATTGTAAAGGCGGCATCAATGAAAGATGCAGTGCAAAAGGCTGCAGAAGGTGCTAACCCTGGAGACTCTGTACTGCTTTCTCCTGCCTGCGCCAGTTTTGACATGTTTACAGGTTATGATCATCGTGGCAGGGCTTTTAAAGAGGAAGTGAGAGCACTTAATAACTCCGGGCAGCTAGAAGGGGTACTGTAATTGGCAGGGAAAAGGCCTATACGGTTACTTCTGACGGGTGGAGGTACCGGGGGGCATTTGTTTCCAGCTATTGCAACTGCCCAGGAGTTCAGACGAATACGACCGGATACCGAAATTCTTTTTGTCGGTACCCGTCGGAAAATGGACACTGCTGCTCTTACACAATATGGGTTCAACAGTGAGTCCATTGTCAGTTATGGGGTAAAGGGAAAAAAACCTGCTCAGCTGATCAAGGCTGTCGCGACTCTTCCTCTGTCATATGTGCAGGCAGTGAGGATAATTAAAAAGTTTTGTCCTGATATTATTTTAGGAGTCGGCGGTTATGTTACCGGTCCGGTGGTTGCTGCCGGGAAAAGTTGTGGTATTCCGACGGTGATCCATGAACAGAATTCAATTCCCGGGCTGGCCAATCGTAAGCTGGGCAGGATTGTGGACAGGGTCTGTCTCTCTTTGCCGGGCAGTGACAAATATTTTTCTTCCGGGAAAACTGTCCACACGGGGAATCCAATCCGAGTAAATATACTTGACCTCCTTGGGAAAAAACGCATTGGAGGAATATTGGAAAAGCCTACATTGCTTGTGCTTGGCGGCAGTCAGGGAGCGCAAATGGTGAATAAGTTGGTAATGGAGGCGTTTCTTCTGGAAGATCGGGAGTTGTCGTCTAAGATTCATCTCATACACCAGACAGGGACGAAGGATGCTGCAAAGGTTCTCGAAGTATATGCAAGGGCAGGCATAAAGGCTGAAGTTAAGCCATTTTTTAAGGAGATGGACAAGGTGTACGCAAGAACCGACCTGCTGGTGTCAAGGGCTGGTGCGACTACTCTGTCAGAGATCGCTGTTCTTGGAAAACCTGCAATCTTAATCCCTTACCCCTATGCTGCCGACGATCATCAGACAAAAAATGGTGAATACTATGTGCAGGGAGGAGGGGCACTGCTCTATCAGGAGAAAGATTTATCGGCAACGATTCTGGCTCAATGTATAGCTAATCTGATTTGTAACCCTGAGGGATTAACTGAAATGGGAACTGCAATGAAGAAACTTTCATTTCCCGATGCAGCAACAAAGATAGTGGCCTGCTGTCTCGAGACAATTGATATGGTTAACTGAAAATGCACAGAAAAACTAAACATATTCATTTTGTCGGCATCGGCGGTATAGGTATGAGCGGTATAGCCGAGTTATTGTTGAACCTTGGCTATAAGGTTTCCGGATCGGATTTGAGCAGTTCTGCAATTACTGAGAAATTAGGAAGTCTCGGCGGCATAATCTTCAAAGGACATAGAAGTGAATGGATAGATGGTGCAGATGTGGTTGTCACCTCCTCGGCTATTTCTACCACTAATCCTGAGGTTCAAGAAGCACGGGAAAAACTTATCCCTGTTATTATGCGGGCGGAGATGCTGGCAGAACTGATGCGCCTGAAAAAATATGGCATTGCCATAGCCGGCAGTCATGGTAAAACATCAACAACTGCCATGGTCGGTTGGATGCTGACAAATGGAGGTTTGGATCCGACTATTGTGATAGGGGGCAAGGTCGATGCACTCGGGGGGAATGCAAAACTCGGGGCAGGTGAGTTCCTGGTTGCTGAAGCAGATGAAAGTGATGGCTCCTTTCTTAAGCTGTCTCCGGTATTGGAAGTAGTGACCAATATTGACCTTGAGCATCTGGATCACTACCGTGATCTCGATCATATTAAAGCAACATTTCTGGAGTTTATTGATAAAGTTCCCTTTTACGGTGCCGCCATAGTCTGTCTTGATGACCAGAGTATTGCAGAGGTTCTGCCGGAGATAAAAAAGAGGACGATAACGTATGGTTTGACACCACAGGCGGACATTTATGGAGATAACCTCTTTTGCGAGGAGGGGAGGGTCCATTTTACTGTAAAAAATAGAGGCAGGGAGCTTGGGTCACTCTCCATTGCTCCGCCGGGAAAGCATAATGTGTATAATGCCCTGGCTGCAATTTGTGTTGGTCTGGAACTTCAGGTTCCTTTTAAAACGATCAAGGAGGGACTGCAAAGTTTTGCAGGTGTCCAGCGCAGGATGGAGAAAAAAGGGGAATGCAAAAATATCACAGTAGTTGATGATTACGGACACCATCCTACTGAAATCAGGGCAACGTTGTCGGCAATAAAAGAAGCGTGGCCGAATAAACGGCTCGTTGTCCTCTTCCAGCCACACAGGTATACAAGAACCGAAGCCCTGTTTAAAGAGTTTCAAACTTGTTTTCATAGAGCGGATTTGCTGGTAATGACAGACATTTATGCGGCAAGCGAAGAGCCCCTTGAAGGTGTGACAAGTGCTGGTCTGCTCGAGGCTGCAAAGAAACATGGGCAAAAACATACCATGTATATGGAACAGGTTGAGGATATGGCTGTAGAGCTGATTCCCCATCTGCAGGAAGGAGACCTGGTACTGACTCTTGGAGCAGGAAATATTGTCATGGTAGGAGAAGAATTGCTCGGAGTTCTGAAAAGAGAGCAGTAGAGAGTGGAGAAATGAATAGTTTCCAGCGGGAAAACCTGGCAGATCTTGTTTCACATCCGGTGGAGTGGAACTGTCTGTTGAGTCAATACACGTCCTTTTCTATCGGTGGACCGGCAGATGCAGTTATTAAAGTCGACAAGATAGATGAGCTTTCCCGGATAATTAAGTTTTTTGCAAAAGAGAGAGTGGAATGGCGGGTTATCGGCAGGGGGACTAACCTGTTAGTCCGGGATAATGGCTTTCCGGGTGTGATCTTGATTCTCGGTGAAGAGTTTCGAGCCATTTCCAGCTGTTCCGGGAACAGTTCAATCGATACTGATGTCAGGGTCGGAGGTGGTTGCAGTCTTGGCCGTCTGGCATTGAACTGTATGGAGAGAGGGTTGACTGGATTGGAGTTTGCCGGTGGTATCCCCGGGACGGTGGGAGGGGCTGTTATCATGAACGCCGGAGCCTGGGGAAGCGAGTTATCCTCGGTAATAGAAAACCTTACCCTGGTGAGTGATGCAGGCGAACAGGTAATAGGCAGAAAAGACTTGAACTTTGGCTATAGATGTTGGCATGATTACCGCAAGTTTTCCTGTAAACCAATTGTGGTGGAGGTTACGTTTCGAATGGAACGGGATGAGCCTGGAAAAATAAGAGAGTATAGTCAAACTCTTCAGAAGAAAAGAAAAGAAAAGCAACCGGGCAGCTATGCAACAGCCGGATCTTTTTTTAAAAATCCGGTAAATGACATTGCAGGTAGATTGATTGAGGCCAGTGGCTTTAAGGGAGTGAAAGTTGGTGGAGCAAAAGTGTCTGAAAATCACGCCAATTTTCTTGTTAACTACGATGGTGCAACTGCTGCTGATGTGCTTACCCTGATGTGCAATATACAGGAAAAGGTCAAACTGGATAGTGGGATAGATCTTGAACCAGAAATTCATTTTATATAATCATGAAGATTGCACTCTCTTTATTTAAAAAGAAGAAATCGGGTTCCGGTTACCAGAGCAGGGGATTTCCACTTCAAGCTGTCCCAGGAGATCATGGATTGCATCAACAGAAAAGGAGATGGTCATTATCCAGGATTAAATATCTGGTTAGTGAAAAGAAAAGGAAGAAAAATGAGGGGTATGGCAGACCTGTAACCAGGGGAAAACTCCTATACAGGTGGGTCTTTCTCTTCCTTTTCATAACAGGGGCAGGATGGCTTGTCTTTTCAGGTGGGAGGATATGGGTAGAGAAAGGACTGGTCTCTCTTTCGTTTTTCCAGGTAGCTGAGCTGGGTTTCTCCGGTTGCAATTTTATTTCGAATGAACAACTCCGTGAGCAATCACAGATTATTCTCCATCAAACAAGCCTCATGGGTATGGAAACAGCGGAAATCGAAGAGCGTCTGCTGCAAAACCCCTGGGTTTCTTCAGCAAAAGTGAAGCGAAATTGGCCGTCAACAGTTGAAATTGAGATTAAAGAGTATGTGCCCGTTGCACTGCTTCACTCTACAGCTTCAGATCCTGATCAGTTATACTATATTAACAGGAAGGGTGTTCCATTTAAGTCAGTCACAGTTGGGGGTAATGTAGATTTTCCTATTATAACAGGACTGACAGAGGTTACTGATCAGGATATCAAACAAAAAGCGCTTAACGAAGTATTGCTTTTTTTGCAGAAGGTGAACAGCAATGACCCGCATCTGCCTGCACAAGCAGTTTCTGAGATTTACGTGAACCCGGCGGGTGAACTGGTGGTTTATCTGGTGGAATATCCGTTTCCGATTTTTTTTGGAGATGGTAACACTAAGAAGAAATATGAGAAATTACTAAGAGTTCTTCAGGCCCTCTATAAAAAACAGAAGGGAGAAGAAATAATATCCCGTGTCGAATATATCCGGATGGATTATTTTAATGATAAGGTGCTTGTTGCACAGAGTGAATCAGGTTGATTTTGCTGCCATCTAACCACTATGAAATACATTTCACAACGAGGCATGAAAGCTGTGTAGTCGGGAGTCAGAGAGGTATCGCCAAACGTTCTCGCAAGTTGTGGATCGGAGTCTTGCATGCTCGCTTACTTGTTGTGGCAACACCTATCCGACTCTTTCTTCTTTTATGGAACACACGACTTTCATATAAAAAAAATAAGTTTTTACGAGAATATCATTAATGACTGAGAAAAATAAAGTTGACGAAGTCCCGGAGATTCATATCCCTGGCAGTGAGTACGACGGTACCATTGACCAGGAGCATGGAGAACTTGTAGTTGGCCTTGATATTGGTACAACAAAGGTGTTTTGCGTAGTTGGCGAGATCTTTGATGACGGCATAGAAATAATTGGTGTTGGAACAGCACCGTCCCAGGGGTTGAAAAAGGGCGTCGTCGTCAATATTGAAAGTACCGTTAGCTCTATTCAGCGGGCGGTTGCACTTGCCGGAGAGACAGCAAAATGTGATCTTAGTTCGGTGTATGTATATGTCGGGATTGCCGGAAATCACATCAAAGGATTTAACAGCCCGGGAATTCTGGCCATTAATAATCGAGAGATTAAACAGGCTGATATTGATGAAGTTTTAGCTGCTGCAAGAACAGTTAAAATATCTGAAAACCAGCGGGTTATCCATGTTATGCCACAGGAGTATATGGTGGATGACCATACCGGAATTCAAAACCCGGTGGGTATGTCCGGAGTACGACTGGTAACGAATGTTCATATTGTAACCGCTGATATTGGCGCTGTACATAATGTGGTAACCTGTTGCAATAAGGCAGGCCTGGAAGTGGCGGAGCTTGTCCTGGAGTCCATCGCCTCAGCGAATGCTGTTTTGAGTTCCGATGAGATGGAACTGGGTGTTGCCCTCATTGATATCGGGGGAGGAACTACGGATCTGGCAGTATTCTGTGATGGAACTATTCGTCACACAAGTGAAATTGGGCTGGGGGGTCACAATCTGACTAATGATATTTCAGTTGGACTGCGAACTCCACTGCAGGAAGCGGAACGGCTGAAAGAAGATTACGGCGGTGCCATTTCCTCGGTTATAAAACCAAATCTTGTTGTTGATGTTCCCACAGTAGGAGACCGTGAGCCCAGAAAGGTGACTCAGAAAGTTCTTGTCGATATACTCGAGGCAAGAATCGTTGAGATACTCGAGATGATGAATCGGGAGCTTATTGCATCGGGTCAAAAGAATAAAATCAACGGTGGGGTTGTTCTCACCGGCGGTACAGCCTTACTTCCGAATCTTGTGGAGCTGGCCGAACAGATTTTTGATTTGCCGGTGAGAATTGGTTATCCGACCGGCGTGACAGGTCGGGTGGAGGATCTGCACAGTCCGCGATGTACAACAGGCGTGGGTCTCGTTATGTTTGGAAGAAATAAGCATAAAGAGAGTTTCAGGCAGGAACAGACTGTTGTCGGCAGGGTGAAGGACTGGCTCAAAAAAATTATGTGATCCAATAATTTTTTGTTTCAGTGGAATTGTGCAGATGTTATATTGTTACAGCAAAATATTCATAATCGTCGAAGGCGGCGGTGGTTTTAAGAATAAACCAGGGGGGTTACATGCCGTTCAGAATGCCTGAATCGGAAGGAGTTGCAGTAGTCAAAGTTATTGGTATCGGCGGTGGTGGAGGTAATGCCATTAATACCATGGTTGCCAATAGACTTCAGGGCGTTGAGTTCATTACAGCGAATACTGATAAACAGGCTTTGCAGCAGTCAAAAGCTGATATCTGTCTTCAGATAGGCCCTGGTATTACCAAGGGACTTGGGGCGGGTGCCGACCCTGAAACAGGGAATCTGGCCGCCCTTGAGTCTCTGGAAGAAGTCAAAGAGGTTCTTAAGGGAAGTGATATGGTCTTTGTTACAGCCGGACTTGGCGGAGGAACGGGGACCGGAGCAGCACCTGTTATGGCCAAGGCGAGCAAGGAACTTGGTGCCCTGACCGTAGCTGTAGTCACAAAACCCTTTAGCTTTGAGGGGAAATATCGAGCCCGAAATGCCGAGGAAGGGTGGCAGGAACTGCAGAAGTATGCCGATACTATTATCACTGTGCCAAATGACAGGCTTCTCTCCATCATGCAGAAAAACAGTAAACTTACTGATATGCTGGCAATGGCTGATAATGTACTGCTCCAGGCTGTAAAAGGTATTACGGATCTGATTAATGTGCCTGGTTTAATTAATGCAGACTTTGCAGATCTGCGGACAGTTATGAGAGAAGTGGGCCCGGCTATCATGGGATCAGGGTGTGCTTCCGGAGAAAACAGAGCAACAGAGGCAGCAACAAAGGCGATTGATAATCAGCTACTTGAGGATTTTGGTATTGATGGTGCCCGTGGTTTACTTATTAATATCTCAGCCACCGAAGAAAGTTTTGCCATGTCTGAGTTTATGGAAGCTTCTGCTCTGATTCAGGAAAAAGTTGATGACGATGCTAAAGTTGTAATTGGAGCCCTGTATGATGATGCCCTGGGTGATGAGTTGCATGTCACTGTTATTGCGACAGGAGTTGGAGATATTATCAGCAACAAAGAGACTATTACTCCGGTGAAAGAGCATAGTAAAAAACAACCGCTTAAGAAGGAACCCCAAAAAGCCCTGACAGGATCTCCTGCCACTCCAAACCGACATCCGAGAGTGACACCCTTGCCCGGTTCAAATTTTGATATGTTTGACAATCTGAGCTCTTCCGATGTACCTGATGAGGAAGACGGCAATCCCCTGAACTGGAATGACGATTATTTAGAAACGCCGACCTATCTGCGTAAAAAAGCAAATTAATTCAAGCAGGGGAGGTCGACATCGGTAGGCAAAAGAAAACGTCTGTTGGTGTCGGCAACAATCGACAACTTTTCCTTGCTCAGGAAAAAGGAAGTTTTCTGAAAAAATGGACGGGGCGGCAGCCGATCGCTCTGATCTATCCCAATAGTTATAGAGTTGGAATGTCCAGCCTCGGTTTTCAACTCGTCTATGCATTGCTCAATGAACAACAAACCCTGGTCTGTGAAAGGTTTTTTCTTCCTGAAAAGGGTAATGATTTACGGTCTGTTGAGTCTGGTAGAGAACTGACGCAGTTTCCTCTTATTTTCATCTCTGTCAGTTTCGAACACGACTATCTCCATGTGGTAGAGATTTTGATCAGGGGAGGTCTAGCTCCTCTTGCCAAAGATCGTGACATCCAGGTGTCCGGTCAGGATCCTCTTGTTGTCTGCGGAGGAGTTGCCACCTTCATGAACCCCGAACCCCTCGCCCCTTTCGTTGACCTGTTCATTATCGGAGAGGCCGAACCTGTGTTGGAAGATGTGACGGACTATCTGGTTCGCAAATATACAGTGGCCGGTAGGATGGAGATCCTGAGGGGGGTAAGTGAACGGTATGAGGGATGCTATGCTCCCGCTCTTTATAATCCTGTGTACAGTGAAGGTGGTCATCTTGTAGGCCATTCTGCACCCCCTGGACTGGTAGACAGGATAAAAAAGGTGTATCAGGAAAAGTGCAGTAAGGCAGCTCACTCGCAATTGCTCTCTCCTCTGGCGGAATTCTCAAATCTTTTCCTGACTGAGCTTGGCAGGGGGTGTTCAAGAGGGTGTCGTTTCTGTGCGGCAGGATATATTTACCGACCACCCCGATTATGGAGCGGTGATGCGGTGGCTGCCGGAATCGCCGAGCGGTGGGAGGATACCGACCGTGTGGGGCTGTTGGGTATGGAGATGGCCGATACTGCAGAACTCGATATACTTTCCGACTATCTTGGTGAGAGCGGCTGTGCATTGTCGTTTTCGTCCCTGCGTGCTGATCGCTTGTCAGGATCGCTGCTCGACCTTCTTGCCGGGAGTAATCTCAAGAGTGTTGCTATTGCTCCTGACGGATGCTCCGAGCGACTCCGGACTGTGATTAACAAAGGGTTGGATGAGCAGGATATTATTCGCGCCGCAGAGCGTCTTATTGCAGCAGGCATTTATAAACTCAAACTGTACCTGATGATAGGTCTGCCCACCGAGACTGAAAAAGATCTTGAAGAAGCCATCCAGCTTGTGGGCAGGATAAAAGGAAAAATTGATCCGATCGGCCGTTTACGTGGAAGGCTGTGTGAGATAACTGTCTCGATTAACTGCTTTGTACCAAAGCCCTGGACTCCTTTCCAGTTTCATGCTTTCGGCGTCAGTGAACAGCTGGAAAAAGGGGAATATAAAAGTCGGCAGGAGGTGGTCAACCGGTTAAAGAACCGGCTTAAGTTCCTTAAGAATGGGTTCAAAGCTTACGCAAATGTTCATGTGAATCATGATAAGCCGGACAATGTCCTGTTTCAGGCTATACTTGCAAGGGGAGATCGCAAACTGGCCAATGTTCTTTTGGAAATGGCGGTTTATGGTATACCGTGGAAGCAGGCAATGAAACGCCATGGACTTACTGCAGGGCAATATGCTCTCTGTGGCCATGACGAGTTTGAATATTTCCCCTGGTCAATCATTGATCACTCTATTAAGCAGAGCTACCTGTGGCGAGAGTACAAGAAGGCTTTCGCAGGTAAAACGAGCGATCCCTGTGATACGAAAAAATGCAGGATATGCGGAGCGTGCCATGGTTAAGACTACACAGTCAAATCAGGGCCTTGATTCTGTAAGGCAGCAGAAACTGGAAGCCGGACTTGTGCCGTTTAAGCTTGTAAAATATTTTTCTTTTTCCAGCCTCGTCGTTATTCTTGTCTTTACACTCTTTCTCTCCTGGATAATCTCTGATAATGCAAGAAAGGTTATGATGGAGCAGAACGAGGAATACTCTCTGCTCCTTGCTGAAAACCTCAATCAGCAGGTTTTTAGACGTTTTGTCCTTCCGGCGGTCGTAAGGTATGGTGGAATCAGTTTAAGAAACCCGGAGCAGTTTGAGTTGTTGAACGGGATCATACGGGGTGTTATCCAGGGGCTGAAGATCGATTCTGTGACCATCTATGATTCGAGTATGAATATAATCTCCTATTCGACAGTCCCTGAGCTTATCGGCAAAAAGGATATGGGAGAGGAAGAATATATAAAGGCCCTGGGCGGAGTATCGAATTCCAGGCTTGTATACAGTGGTAGTGTTTTCAGTCTGCTTCATTTAGTCGATGATGTGAAGTGTGAGTTAAAGACCTTCATCCCGTTTAGACAGGTGCGTCAGGATGGTGAGGAAGGAGACCTTATCATGGGTGTTATCGAGATAGAGAAAAATCTTTCTCGCAGTTATGCTAATATTATTCGCTTACAGGGGAGGATAATTCTTGTTTCCAGCGTAGTGATGGCCATCCTTTTTCTCGTCTTGCGCACAATTGTTTCCCGGGCAGGGAAGATAATGGAAAAGCGGGCAATGGAGAGGCTGAGGCTTGAAGAAAAGTTGAACCAGAATGAGAGACTGGCTCATCTGGGCACCATGGTTGCGACAGTGTCCCATGAAATAAAGAGTCCCCTGGGTATTGTCAGAAGTACGGCAGAAATTCTGGCAAAGAGAATAGAAAAACTTGCGCCGGGGAATGAACATCTGGCAAAGATAATTGTTGACGAAACTATCAGGCTGAATTCGATAGTTGTCGAATTTTTAGATTTTGCCAGACCTCAAAAGGTAAACCTTGAACGGATTAATCTCAATCTGATTGTCAAAAAGGTACTTTTATTTATTGCTCCAGAGTTGAAGAAAAGACGGATTGAACTGGTGACGGATCTGGCACCGAACTTGAAAGACAGTTATCTGGATGAAAAACATTTTTATCGTGCTCTGTTAAATATTTTCGTCAACGCTCTTCAGGCTACTGGAGAAGGTGGGCAGGTGCAGGTGAGCACAAACAATCTGAGAGGAGGAACCAGAGTTGCTATCAGTGACACTGGTTCGGGTATTCCAGAAGAGAAGATAGATCAGATCTTTAAGCCATTTTTTACCGATAAAAATAGAGGCACCGGTCTTGGGCTGGCAATAACGAAGAACATTGTTGACAGCCATGGCGCTGAAATTTCAGTGGACAGTGAAGTAGGTAATGGTACAACCTTCATCATCAATATCCCCCCCGCAAAACAATAGTTGTCGACTCCGTGTAGAGGATCTGCGATTTCTTGTGAACGGACCCTATACCTTTGTTTTGAAAGAGGGTGAGTGCCTCGGTTTGAGTGGTCAGTCGGGTGTTGGAAAGACACAGATGTTGCGTGCCATAACAGATCTTATTCCTCATTCCGGAAAGATCCTGCTGGACGGTGTTCCCAGCACTTCTTTTCCGGCACCCCTCTGGCGCTCCAGGGTTACGATGGTACCGGCGGAATCGTTCTGGTGGTATGATATCGTTGGTGATCATTTTTCTACAGAGTTTGATACAGAATTTTTAAAAGAAAAACTTGCAGCTGTAGGTTTTGACAAGGATGTTCTTAATTGGCAGATAAGCAGGTTGTCAACCGGTGAGAAGCAGAGACTTGCTCTTATTCGTGGCGTGTGCAACACCCCCTCTGTTCTGCTTCTTGATGAACCCTGCTCCTCTCTTGACGGGTATCATACAACATTGACGGAAAGTTTTATTTTTCAATATTTGCGACATCACAACACATCTGTACTGTGGGTCAGTCATGATCCCGAGCAACTGCAACGGGTTGCAGCCAGAGAGCTCTGTCTGGAAAAGACCGGGTTAGTAGAAAAGACTGTTTAACAGCAGCCAGTATCTGTGGAAGAGTAAAGTAAAAGATAACGAGAGAAGTCATGGATGTTATTGCCCTAAGTGCATGGGATCTTGGAATTGCAGCTGCTCTGGTTTGCGTTTTATCCCTGTTGTCCCTTTTTCTCAGCCTGGGCCTCGAGTGGAAGATCCTGATATTCAGCTGCCGCATGACGGCACAACTCCTTTTTATAGGAATTGTGCTGCGTTTTCTGTTTGCTTCCGGTAGCCTGCCCATTGTCTTACTTATGGCAACGGTTATGCTGTTTGCCGCAGGACGAGAGGTCTTGGCACGGCAGAACCTCCGCCTGAAGGGTATCACTGGATACGCAATCGGGACCGGCGCAATGTTTGTCTCTTCTTTCTCCGTCTCACTCATTGCCCTACTGGTGATAATAGGGGTAGATCCCTGGTATACACCCCAGTATGCCATTCCTCTTCTTGGTATGTTGCTTGGAAATACTATGACCGGGGTCTCTCTTGCTCTTGATCGCTTGACGGATCAGTTCTATAAAGAGAGAGGAGGTGTTGAGCAGAGACTGCTTCTCGGGCAGACCTGGCAGGAGGCAAGCAGTGATATACGAAAAGAGTGTATGAGAACCGGCATGATCCCTATCATTAACTCAATGGCGGCGGCAGGACTGGTTAGTCTGCCCGGCATGATGACCGGACAGATTCTGGGGGGAACTCCTCCGATGGAAGCGGTCAAGTATCAGATCCTTATTATATTTTTAATAGCAGCAGGTACCGGTTTTGGTGTTATCAGTGCAATCTGGATGTCTGGTCACTATCTGTTCGATAATCGCCACCGGCTTTGTCTCGAGCGTCTTTCAGGCTCAAGAATCAGGAAAAGATAGAAATTCATAAAGTCTTAAATTGAATGGAGCATACAATGGGAAAGAAAATTGTCATTATTGGTGGAGTTGCAGCCGGTCCCAAGGCAGCCTGTCGGGTAAAACGTCTCCTGCCTGACGCGGATGTGACCATAATAGATCAGGATAGTCTGATTTCCTATGGAGGCTGTGGTATCCCATATTATGTTTCCGGTGATGTGACGGATGAAAAAGAGCTGAGATCTACAAGTTATCACGCGCTCAGGGACGAGGCTTTTTTTGAAAAGACAAAAGGGGTCAACACCTTGACTTCAACCCGTGCCCTGTCAATCGACCGCCTTAATAGAAATGTTAAGGTCCAAGAATTGACAACCAGTAAGCAGAACAGCATTGATTATGATCTACTTATGCTTGCCACCGGCAGTCAGCCGGTAACACTGCCAATTCCGGGAAGTGATGCCGATGGTGTCTTTACTGTCAGTGATATACATAAGGCCATAGAAATCAAAGAAAGAATAGCCAAAGGACAGGTGAGTAAGGCTGTGGTCATAGGCGGTGGTGCAATCGGTATTGAGATGGCCGAAGCATTTACCGACCTGTGGGGAGTAGAAACAGCGCTTATAGAGTATATGGATCAACTTTTACCCAGAATAATAAGCTGGACAATGGCGACCATGCTGGAAAAACATCTTAAAGAAAACAAAGTGGATGTTTTTACGGGGGAAGGGGCGGAGGAAATACTCACACGTGATGGCAAGGTAACAGGAGTAAAGACAGGGGAGAGGAGTCTTGAGGCGGATCTGGTGATTATGGCAGCAGGTGTACGGCCGCAATCCCAGCTTGCCAAAGAAGCGGGTTTAAATGTCTCACCGTATGGTGCCATTGTGGTAAATGAGAGAATGCAGACTTCCGATCCTTATATTTATGCTGCTGGAGACTGTATCGAAATTTCCCATCTTGTATCCGGTAAGCGATTTAACGCCCCTTTTGGCAGCATGGCCAATAAACAGGGCAGAGTTGCTGCAGACAATATGGCAGGTATTCCAAGTGTCTTTAAGGGAGGAGTCGGCAGTTTTATCCTTAAAGCCTTTGAACTCTCAGTGGGATCCACGGGACTGAGCCTGGAAACAGCACTTGCCGAGGGCTTTGATGCGGATGTGTCTCTTACCTCACCTTCCGACAGGGCACACTTTTTTCCGACTCAGGAGATTATTTGCCTGGAGCTGGTTTTTGACCGTAGAACAAGAAGAGTGCTGGGATTACAGGGAGTCGGTCCAATGAATGATGCACTTTCCGCCAGACTTGATGCCGCTGCTGTGGCCCTGTGCAGCGGGGCCTCAATTGACGATTTTGGAAATATTGAGATGGCCTATTCGCCGCCTTTTTCCAGTGCAATTGATGGAATCAATGCTGCTGCATATGTTGCCGACAACCTTTGCGAAAAGCGGATGCGACAGATTTCCATGGAAATGTTTTACGATTATATGGATGATCCGTCCAGCCAGCCGGACTGGCGGGTTCTGGATGTACGGCATACAAAACAGGCAACACCCCTTGTCGAACATTTTGGAGAAGCTCTGTGGGCTTCTCTGCCCTATGATGAGATCCGGGAGAGATATGCGGAGTTGCCTGCAGATAAGATGTTGATAATATTTTGTAATGCCGGATCGAGATCTTTTGAAATCCAGGTGTTTCTTGATTCTGTCGGGCGCAGAAACAGTCTGGTTTTACCCGGTGGCTTTAATGTGATAAAGCGTATGGGGGCAGGCTGGCTGCCTGATTAATGAGAGGAGAGTTGTTATAGTCCCTCAACAAGCTCTTTTATCTGGTCGAAATGTTGTCCTACCTGTTCCGGATTGTGGGCATCAGAACCGACAACCAGAGGAATCCGGTGGGAAATTGCCATTTGCAGAATAGCACGGTTCGGAAACTGTTCCCCTCTGATTACCAGGCCCGAGGTGTTGATTTCCAAGGTCAGCCCTCTTTTCTTGACAGCGAGGAGGAGTTGGTCGATTTTTTCCATGTGCATATCGGTGAGATATATTTCGGGCAGAAAACGAAGTGCTCCGTCGAGATGACAGAGTTTGGTGCCGGGAAGAGTTGCAACCGCTTCGAGGAGAGTGTCAAAATAGGTGTTGAGAAGGTGCTCTGGTCCTGATTCTTTTGCCTTTTTCAGGTTATGTTCTTTCCGGCTGAAGAGGTTAATGTGTCCTCTGGCTGATTTTAAGAAATGGCATGAGATTCCGATTTCATCCCAGTCTCGTCTGCCCAGCCTTGAGATAAGTGTTTGCCGGCTGTCCGGATTGTATCCACATTCAACGCCCAGCCCGATACTCAGCCGATCCCTGTACTTTTCCTGCAGTCGCTTACCCTCAAAAAAGTAGGAGTCAAAATCTTCCTCTGTGAGCCAGGTCTTTTCATTGCCATTTATGCCTTCCTCCATATGTTCGAGAAAGATTAAGCCCTCAAGGCCCTGTCGAATTGCAGCCAGAACATAATCTTCCATTTCACCATTTGCATGATGGCACAGTTTTGTGTGTACATGTCTGTCAATTGTGGTGTGTAGTAGAATATCTGCAGTGGAGTCAGACATTTGGTAGAGGAGCAGAAAAGGTTGTTGTTGCTATGCGTTGCCTTTGGGGAAGAAATGCAGGACGCCGTCAATATTTGAAGTATCGCAGATATGACCAAGTTCTAACTCCAGGTCAAGATATTCCTCAATACCGTCAATTTTCAATGACAAGGCAGGACCGTCCGGCAAATGATAAACAACAGTATTAACGGATGTGAGGTCGATTTGTGGGGCAAACAGTTTCATGCACAGTAGTCCTTATGGTGATTCTCACCATTTTGAGTATAAAACATTTTTTGTACGGAGAATGACATATACGAACTATTCGACAAAACTGCAAGCAATAACCATATCCTGACTGAGTAGGTTTCTATTTTACCTTAAATTACTTCAGTAATACAAGGGACAGGAGTCTGGATTCTCACTTAAATTTGTTTACACATCAAGTGTAGATGTTTATTATGTGCGGTTGCGTGCATGATAATACACCCAATTCCAGCTCTGCTGGATCTGAGGCGAATTCTTTTATATATTCTACAAGGTGATGGAATGAGTAACAAAGAAAAAAGCGGTAAAGAGCAGACCATTTTTGGCAAAGAAAAAAATCCCTCTTCAGTAGAGCCGAAAAAATTGACTCTGGACAGCCATCTGAAGTTTCGTTGTCATCCAGGGGTAAGATGTTTTACAGCATGCTGTGGTGGAATAAAGATTGTTCTTACCCCCTATGATATCTTGATGCTTTCTAAACGACTTGAAATCCCTGCCCATGAGTTTCTTCAAGAATACACTGTGCCTACATATCTGGAGAAAACGGATATGCCCGGGGTTATGATCAAATTACGTGAGGATGATAACAAATGTCCATTTGTCACTCCGGAAGGCTGCACGGTATACACTGACAGACCAACTGCCTGCAGATATTATCCCGTTGGCATGGCTGACTTCCATGAGGGAGGGAGCAGGGATAGCGAGGGCAATGAACTCGAGTCAGCGGAAGAAAAGTTTTTTTTCATTGTTCGGGAGGATCACTGTAAAGGTTTCGAGGAAGATAAGGAGTGGACTGTTCGAGAATGGCGTGCTGATCAGGGGGTTGATGTCAGAGATGAGATGAACGGAGAATGGTTAAGACTGGTAATGCGGCGTAAATCCTATGGCATTCAGGCCTCCCTGTCTGAGCAGGCGAAAAGGATGTTCTTTATGGCTTCGACTGATCTTACCACTTTTAGAAAATTTATTTTTGAAAGCTCATTTCTTGATACATATGAGATCGATGAAGAAACCGTCAATAAAATTAAAGAAGATGATGTTGAGTTAATGCTCTTTTCCTTTAAATATCTGGCAGCCACTCTGTTCGGTGCCCAGGGTTTGAAAGTGAAACCGGAAAAAGTGAAAGAGAAAATAAGTCAGATGAAAAAGCAGCAGGATGAAGCTGTAGAACAATCTGTAAAAGATTATGAGGAGCTTAAAGATGAAACTGCAAAAGCAAAAGCTGACACAGGAGTGATTGAAAAATAATCACAGTCTGCACATAAATGGCCTTTTCGGAGTCTCCCAAGCTGAAGCAAAATTCTGGCAAGGCCATAATTACATATTCTTTTTTTACAGCCCCTTAGATCCAGCCATTTTAAAAAGTTCCG
>DEIL01000185.1:48343-53953 GCA_002352445.1 Desulfobulbaceae bacterium UBA2775 | reverse complement strand
ATATGGTATGCCTCGTTGCTGATAAAAATCTGCAACGCCTTAGATCGGACTTTTTACGACGCCATCAACCTTGATGAACTCGTAAAAACTAGTCCACTAATATTGACCATCAAATATTCATCTGTGAATGTTTGATGGTCAGGATCTTGCTTCGTAGCCGGAATCAACTGCTAAACATTTTTGTTTTGCAGAGTCAACAGCCAGTCGGTCACATCGTTCGTTCAGTGCATTGCCGGCATGGCCTTTCACCCACCGAAAGTGTACATTGCTATTTTCCGTAAGCTCCACCAGTTCCTGCCAAAGATCGATATTGAGAACATCCTGACCATCAGATTTTTTCCATCCGTTCGACTGCCACTTTTTCACCCAACCTTTGTTGATCCCGTTTACAAGATAGCTTGAATCCGAATAGAGCTTTATCGGCTTCGTTCCTGCTTCAAACTGGCGGAGAGCAACTATAGCAGCCATCATTTCCATTCTGTTATTGGTTGTCAGCCGGTAGCCTCCGCTTAACTCCTTTTCTCTGCCGGCTTCTGTGATCACAACACCATATCCGCCTGGCCCGGGATTATTAAGACTGCTGCCATCGGTATAAATAACAATATCGGTAGACTCATCCTGAGGATAGACTTTGCTCTGAGTTTTCTTACGGGTGGAAGAATCTTTTTTTGGGTATACAGGGTCATCCAACCATTTTTCCGCATCCGCTCTGCTGAAAAAACTCTTATACTTTGCTCCACCAAATCCTTTAACCTGCTTCTCTGTTATCGACCAGTCAGTGAAGATACCGCACTGACGCCCTGATGCGACTGCATAGAATTTCTTTTTCACCATTCTTAAAGGTACAAGGTTAATTAGCTGTTTAGGCTGTAGGCTGTTAGCAACTACCAGTTTCAAAGATACCGACGCCAGCGATGCCCACCCAAAAGCCACATTCTCTCACCACAGAGAGCACAGAGGACACAGAGAAAAGAATTTCTTTTTTGCCTTCTCTGTGCTCTCTGTATCCTCTGTGGTTTAAGTTTCTCGAAGTCTACGCCTATCTTTTGTTTTTTATGACAGAAGTTTAGGAGAAAGGCACTAAATGCTTATGGACCTGATCAGGTATTATCAGGATTACTGTAAACAAAAAAAAGCCGGATCACCTTTTCAGGCAACCCGGCTTGTACAAACCTTATCTACAACCTGTAGATCTCAGCAACCTTTAATGCCTCATCCTCCAGCACTCTTTTTTTCCTTTTTGGCTGCAACGACTTCACCATCTTTACCCAAAGGACCAGCAACTGCATCACGGGATACTTTGATAACAATATCTTTTGCGATTTCAAGTTTTATTACGGTATCAGTCAATCCTGTTATCACACCGTGCACACCACCTTTAGTCATTACCTTATTGCCTTTTTTCAACTCGTTAAGAAAGTTCTGGTGCTGCTTGGCCGACTTCTGCTGGGGCCTGATAAGTAAAAAATAAAATACAACAAAAATAAGAATAAGTGGGATAAATGAAGCAAATCCACCAGCGGCACCGACGGGTGAACCAGCTGCATAGGCAATTCCTGTCATGACAATTCCTCCAAAAAAAATAACAGTGTTGAGATAAATGAACATTAAATTAGCTGTAGCAGCATGGTAATCATTCAAGCTCAAGCTTGCTATAAAAATCTTTCCTGAACTGAACGAAAGTCCCCAGATCAATGGCGGATCGAATAGTGGCCATCAAATTAAGATAATAGTGAAGGTTATGAATAGTGTTTAAATGATAACTGAGTATCTCACGACTCTGAAAAAGATGCCTCAGATATCCCCTCGAATAATTCCTGCAGGTATAACAACCACACTCTTCATCGAGCGGATTCTGGTCTTCTCTGTATCTGGCATTTTTTATTACAACTTTCCCTTTGGAAGTAAAAAGTGTACCGTTTCTGGCATTCCGGGTCGGCATAACACAATCAAACATATCAACTCCCCGCCATACACCTTCCACAAGATCTGAGGGAGTTCCGACGCCCATAAGATAACGGGGAAAATCTTCGGGCAGACATGGCGCAGTTGCCTCCGTCATATCGTACATCAAATTTTTATCCTCCCCCACACTGAGTCCGCCGATGGCATAACCGTCAAAACCGATATTAACAAGTTCTTCTGTATGAGCCTTTCGCAACTCAGGGTACATTCCTCCCTGAACAATACCAAAAAGCAACTGTTCACGCCTGGTATGCGCTTCTCGGCAGCGTTTTGCCCAGCGGGTTGTCAGATCCGTTGACTTGATTGTTTCCTCCCTGGTGGCCGGGTAAGGAATACAGGTATCAAGACACATCATGATATCGGAACCAAGAGACTGCTGAACCTGTACGGCATCTTCAGGGCTGAGAAACAGCTTAGAACCATCAAG
This sequence comes from Desulfobulbaceae bacterium UBA2775, assembly GCA_002352445.1. Taxonomy (GTDB): domain Bacteria; phylum Desulfobacterota; class Desulfobulbia; order Desulfobulbales; family Desulfocapsaceae; genus Desulfomarina. The sequence goes on along the minus strand of DEIL01000185.1, from coordinate 51,561 downwards.
GTGTGAACGAAAAGCTGCCCCTTCCTCTGTAATCTTTGCCAGTTTTCTAAGGCTGAAAATCTGGAAACCGCCACTGTCAGTTAAAATTGCACCCTTCCAGTTCATAAATTTATGCAGGCCGCCAAATCTTTCTATCAGCTCATGGCCGGGCCGAATGAAAAGATGGTATGTATTGCCCAGAATAATCTGAGCAGACATCTCCTCCAGATTTTCAGGAGTTACCGCCTTGACTGTTCCCTGCGTACCAACAGGCATGAAAACCGGTGTCTGGAAAACAGCATGGTATGTCTTCACTTCACCTCTTCTTGCTCCGCAATCTCCTGACTGTTTATGCAGAGTAAACGCTGTCTTTGTCTGCATAAGAGTTTCCATTTTTTTTGATTCATCATTTAACACTGGTAGAATACTCCAAAAGAAAACGTTTATATTTCAGCAGCAGCCCTGATTTCCGGTTCATATTTTTCAATTTCTTCAACAAGCCTGAACTGAATGACAGCTCTCTGTAAATTTTCACCCGGTTCAACAATTTTAAAATAGTTGTCCCCCATAAGGTGGTCGGTAAAAAAACGGAGTCCAAGTTCAAAAGCGAGCAATAGAACAGCATCAAAGATATAGCTGCGCGCAGAAGGAGAGAACAGCGAACCGGCCTGCCGAAAATAACCTTCCAGGATTGCTTTACAGATCTCCATATCAAAGTGAATTTCCCGATTCACGCCTCCGCCTTCACCGCTCCTGTTACAGCATGAACGTAAGCAATCTCCCAGGTCATAGTGGAGCAAACCGAGACTGACCGTATCCAGATCTAACAAACCAACGCCACACCCCAATTCATTGAAGATAAAATTATCTATTTTCGGGTCACCATGTATTGGCTGCATCGTGAGAATTCCATCTTCTTTAGCTCTTTCAAGAATCGCAGCTTTATTTCTGTGTTTCTCAATAGATTCCTGACAATACTGCGAGCCTTCTTCCATACTGCTGTTTTTTTTCCGGGTACAGTCAAATTTCTCCAGATATTGAGGAAGAATATGAAAACCCGGCAGAGGATCATGCAGAGTCTCACCATCCATATCAGAGACAAGAAGATGAAAAATCCCCAGGGTTCTCCCCAGCTCATATCCCTGATGACGGCTATTCAGCATCGTTACAACCTTATGGGGCAGGTAAGTTTGACCACGCCAGAAATCCCCCTTCTCATCATGGAAGAAGAGATCCCCCTGGTCAGTAAGAACGCTCCTGGCAAATTGCCATTCCGGTGCTATAGCACCAGTCCTTCGTTCAAGATGTGCAGCGATCTTTTGGAAATTGGTTATCACATGGAGAGGTTTGGGAAATACAGTGGCGGATATCCGTTGCAGAATAAACTTTTTTGCTGGTGTCTTTACCAGATAGGTATCATTTATGTTACCATGACCTATGGGAACAATAGTACAATCTGAATGCCCGGGACAGAACCGGGTGAGTAGTTCCTCCAGAACCCCGTCTGTAGAAATAGGTGACTGGATCCTTGTCATGGCCGGGATAACTGTTGGCCGATCCGGGCCTCCGACCGACCGTTATTGTCAAGATTTTTGATGATGGTAAATTCGAAGATTACTCCCATTCGATAGTGGCCGGAGGCTTAGATGAAATGTCATAAACCACCCTGTTCACACCGCGTACCTCATTGATAATACGGCTGGAGATATCACCTGAAATCTCATATGGCAGTTTTGTCCAGTCAGCGGTCATCGCATCTCTTGAATCGACACAGCGAATGGCAATTACATACTCATAAGTGCGGCCATCTCCCATCACCCCTACTGTCTGAATAGGCAGGAGAACGGCAAAAGACTGCCATACTTTCCTGTACCAACCAGCTTTTCGCATCTCTTCCAGCACAATCACATCAGACTCCCTGAGAATACGCAGCCGTTCGGCTGTAACCTCACCCATGATCCTGATACCAAGGCCGGGACCGGGAAATGGCTGGCGGTAGACCGCCTCTTCCGGCAGACCAAGCTCCAGGCCAAGTTCACGAACCTCGTCTTTAAAAAGTTCACGAAGGGGTTCAATCAGTTCAAGTTTCATCACTTCAGGCAAACCACCGACATTATGGTGGGACTTGATAGGTGCCTCCCCTCTGAAAGAAACTGATTCGATAACATCCGGATAAAGAGTACCCTGGGCGAGATATTTAACACCACCTATTCGGATCGCCTCTCCTTCAAATATTTGAATAAACCCAAGACCTATACGCTTCCTCTTTACTTCCGGATCCTTGACCCCATCAAGCTCCTGCAGAAAAAAATCTGTTGCATCAACGTCAATAACACTCAGTTTGCTTTTCTCCCTGAAAAAACGAAGAATAGACTCCGACTCCCCGCTGCGCATAAGACCGTTATTCACATAGATACAGGTAAGCTGATCGCCCACAGCCCGGTGAACAATAGCTGCCACCACCGAGCTGTCCACCCCTCCTGAAAGTGCGCATATCACCTTGTCTGCGCCAATTTTTTCTTTAATTGCCTTTGTATGGCTCTCAATAAATGAGTGCATCGTCCAGCTTGGACTGCAGTGACAAATACCAAAAATAAAATTCCTCAGAACATCAGTGCCAATGAGGGTATGGGCGACCTCAGGATGAAACTGAACTGCAACAAACGGTTTTTCCTTATGTCGAAGGGCGGCATAAGGTGAATTGTCACTAACTGCAGTTGCTTCAAAACCTTCCGGAATAACATTGATTCTGTCGCCATGACTCATCCATACCTGATGTTTTGCCCCTCCAGTTTCAAGACCGGCAAACAGCCCTTCGGTAAAGTTTGCTGAAAGAAAGGCTTTGCCGAATTCTCTTTTTTCCGCCTTCTCTACACTGCCACCCAGTTGCTGGATCATCAACTGAGCGCCATAGCAGATTCCAAGGAGAGGAACGCCGAGATTAAGCAGTTCCGGATCAGAGTGGGGTGCATCACTGTCATAGACAGAACATGGCCCCCCGGACAGCACAATTCCAGTCGGTTTTAATTCCTTTATCTTTTCAATGGAAACAGAAAAAGGATGGATTTCACTGTAAACTTTCTGCTCGCGGATACGCCTGGCGATAAGCTGTGTAGTCTGTGAGCCAAAATCGAGGATAATTATTTTTTCATCATGAATATTCATACCTTTCCACTATCCATTTAGTAAATTTATATGAAAGTAATACATTCTGTGAGGGCAAAGGGAACCGGGAGAGG
>DEIL01000185.1:47520-48270 GCA_002352445.1 Desulfobulbaceae bacterium UBA2775 | reverse complement strand
ACTTATCCAAGCATTCTAAAATTCCGATTTGTTCGGGTTAGTAAAATGCTAAGCGGTGCGGTAATTTGGCGCTTCCTTGGTAATAATAACATCATGGACATGGGATTCCCTTAAACCTGCCGCAGAGATGCGTACAAATTTGGCCTTCTGCTGCAGCTCTTCAATAGTAGCTGCTCCGACATATCCCATGCCAGAACGTAATCCTCCAAGCATCTGATAGATAACAGTAGAAAGAGGCCCACGATATGGCACTTTCCCTTCAATACCTTCAGGAACCAGTTTTGCGGTGCTATCCATCCCGGACTGGAAATACCGGTCAGCGGATCCCTGGCTCTGCCCCATTGCGGCAAGTGAACCCATTCCACGATATCCTTTATAGGTTCTGCCCTGATACAAAAATGTGTCTCCAGGGGTTTCATCGGTTCCTGCAAACAGACTCCCCAGCATCACTGTGGAGGCTCCGGCGCCAATAGCCTTTGCCAGATCCCCCGAATGCTTGATGCCGCCATCAGCAATAATTGGAATATCATGCTTATTCGCTACACTGACACAGTTTTTAAGCGCACTCATCTGCGGCACGCCCACACCGGCTACTATTCGTGTGGTGCAGATAGAGCCGGGGCCGATACCTACCTTTACTGCATTTGCCCCCGCCCTGATAAGATCCATGGTGCCCTCCCCCGTGGCTACATTTCCCGCAATCACGGAGAGATCAGGAAAACTGTTTTTCACCGTAGCAACCGCCTCTAG
>DEIL01000185.1:0-47427 GCA_002352445.1 Desulfobulbaceae bacterium UBA2775 | reverse complement strand
ATGGTGATCAAACCCTTTAACGTCCCTTCATCGTCTACAACCAGCAATTTTTCAATACGATGTTCATGCAGCAGGGCTTTGGAATGTTCCAGATCAATGCCGACTTTTGCAGTTACCAGGTTCTTGCTGGTCATCACATCAGCAACCCGTAACCCGTCATCGGAAACAAACCTCAGATCCCGATTTGTCACAATTCCCGCCAGCTTGCCCTCATTTATCACCGGCAGACCTGAAATTTTATAGGTACTCATGATTTCCTGAACATCCGCCACAGACTGATTTTGAGTCACGGTGATTGGATCAATAATCATCCCGGATTCTGATTTTTTTACCCGCTCAACTTCAAGTACCTGCTGGTCCACCGTCATGTTCTTGTGGATGATACCCATGCCGCCCTCTCTCGCCATTGCTATAGCTGTACGATGCTCTGTTACAGTGTCCATTGCAGAACTGACGAGAGGCGTGTTAATAAAAATCGAATCAGTGAGCCTGGTTCTGAGATTCACCTCGTCCGGCAATACCTCTGAAGCGGAGGGTACAAGAAGCAGATCATCAAATGTCAATGCAGTTTCTATATTTTCAGGTAGCATGGTCTCTCCTTGCCTGATATTTCATTTTTGTCTCTCAAAACCAAGTTACACCTTGATTTTTTTTACTATCATAGTAAGACAAACTCGTAAAAATTCAAATTTCGGAATGGTTAAATAAAAAACAGCTCTCAGAGACTATAAAAAAATAGTGCTACTATGCTTTTAGAAATTAATGCGGAAAACCCACAGCTACGTCTGATCGAGCCAGTCATAAAACAGATGAAAAATGGTGCTCTTGTCTGCTATCCTACCGATACAGGATACGGTATCGGTTGCGACCTATTTAACCCAAAAGCGATAAAACGATTAATACAGCTGAAAAAACGACCCAAGAAAAAACCTTTTTCTTTCATGTGTTCGAATCTTACACATATCAGCCAGTTTGCTCACGTCTCAAATAGTGCCTACAGGCTCCTTAAAAGAAACCTTCCTGGCGCCTACACCTTTGTACTTCCGGGCACAAAACTGGTCCCTAAAATAATGGCCACCAAACAGAAAACCGTCGGTATTCGTGTTCCTGCCCACCCGATCTGTAAACTTCTTATCGAAACACTGGGTAATCCTATCATAAATACAAGTATTCAGCTGGACGGGGAAGAAGACTCTCTCTCTGAACCACTGGACATTGAGCAGTACCTGAGAAACAGGGTCGATGTCATTATTGACGGCGGCCGTGTCTTTCCCGACCCTTCGTCTATTATCGATCTTACCGGCGATTATCCGGTGATACTCCGCGAGGGTAAAGGGGATGTTACTCCGTTTCGCTGATCAACGCCTCTTTCAGGGATTTGCTCATGGTAAAATGAAGCGTTTTTCGCTCCGGGATTTCCATTATTTTTCCAGTGCGGGGGTTCTTGGTTGAGCGGGGCTTCCTGCTCCTTACGGAAAAACTCCCGAAGCCTCGCAGTTCAATGTGCCTGTCCTCCACCAGCGCATCCACCATTGTCTCAAGTATAATATCCACGGCCAGACTCACATCCTGTTTCTGCATGGAAAGTTCACTACTTACCTTATCTACTAAATCTTTTTTTAACATATTGGCACTGTTATTCCTGAAATATGATGGCGCCGTAAAAGCTCTTCATATGAGTATAAAAAAAGGTTGTCCTGCCTGTGGCAAGACAACCCTGGACTATTTACACTGAGAAGTGAAGCCGCTGATTTATTCTTCTTCCACAGGATCACCACCTTCGGCAGCTGCTTTCAGCAGATCTCCAAAAGTTGAAGGTGCGCTTTGCGCCGGCTCTTTCTCCGCCTTCTTAAGCTTCTCTACAGCAACCTCTTCGTCCTCACCTTCAAGGGTCTTGATGGAAAGTCCGATCTTGCGGTCTTTGGCAGAAACGTTAATAACAATAGCCTTGAGAGAATCACCCACCTGATACATTCCGATTGGTGTTTTCACCTTATCTTTGCTGATTTCCGATACATGGACAAGGCCTTCAATACCCTCTTCAAGTTTCACAAACACACCAAAGTCAGTTACGTTGGTGATTTCTCCTTCAATAACGGTACCGGAAGGATAGTTATTATATGCGGCCTGCCAGGGATCCGGTACAAGCTGCTTAATACCGAGAGAGAATCTCTCATTTTCCTTATCGATCTTCAATACAACAGCCTGAATCATTTCCCCTTTGGTGTACTTCTCAGATGGATGTTTGATTCTCTCGGTCCAGGATAAATCAGATACGTGGATGAGACCATCGATACCTTCTTCAATCCCGATAAACACTCCAAAGTCGGTAATATTCTTAATTTTACCTTCAATAACGGAGCCAACCGGATAGTTTTCTGTAACCAGATCCCAGGGATTAGGCTGCAGCTGCTTCATGCCAAGGGAGATACGCTTGGTTTCGGTCTCAATATTGAGAACCATAATTTCAAGCTCATCACCGACAGTAACCATCTTTGACGGATGGCGCGGCTTCTTGGACCAGGTCATCTCCGATACGTGGATAAGGCCTTCAACACCCTCCTCAAGTTCTACAAAGACACCATAATCAGTTATTGAAACAACCTTACCTGTTGTTTTCTCTCCAACAGGATACTTCTCCACAACAGTTGCCCACGGATCGTCACGAAGCTGTTTGACACCCAGGGATACCCGGTCTTTCTCTTTATCATATTTGAGAACCTTAACTTCAAGCTCCTCTCCCACTTTATAAAGCTTCGCAGGGTGAGATACCCGCCCCCAGGAAAGATCAGTGATATGACAAAGTCCGTCCATACCACCCATATCGATAAAAAGACCGTAATCGGTGATATTGGTAATGGCACCTTTGATAATCTGCCCCTCTTCCAGCTTGGAGCGCATCTGCTCACGAAGCTTACTGCGTTCTTCTTCCAGAATTGCCCGGCGAGAAATAACAACATTATTTCTTTTGCGGTTAAATTTGAGAATCTTAAACTCAAAACCATCACCAATCAGCGCATCAAGATCTTTTACAGGACGAAGATCAATCTGTGAATATGGCAGAAAAGCCGGAACACCTATATCAACCGACATTCCACCTTTCACACGACTCTCAATCTTTCCTTCGATGACACCATCGGCTTCCTGGATTTCAGCGATCTTCTCCCATACCTTGATGGCGATAGCCTTTTCCCGTGACAGAAGAAGTCCACCTTCTTCTTTACGCCTTTCTATAAACACCTCAAATGCATCACCAACTCCAATCTCGGTATCATCTTCCAGGCGAAATTCAGTTTTAGCGATGTAACTCTCTGCCTTATCACCTACATCAACAAGAAAATAATCATCAACGGCACCAATAATGGTGCCCATGGCTACATCACCAACCGCAACCACCTTGTTATTTTCTTCCATTTCAAAGAGTTCTGCAAAGCTCAGCTCTTCATTGTTGTCCTGGGTTGATTGTTTTAGTTCTTCTGTCATGGATTTTTCTCTTTTTACGGACCAAAGGCCAATGGGTTAAATTTTACAACACTTCCGTGTTAGAGGGGAAGTGTAAAAGAAAATAAGGCTACCCTCCAAACAGGAAAGCAACCTTCGTCGGTTAGAACATCATCTTATATCAACTTTTTTTCGAAAGGACAACTACTTCTTCAAAAAAAGTCAAGGTTTTTTTCTGATAACGGGCAGCCCTTCCTTTTCCCAGTCAACAATGCCACCGCTGAGATTGTACACTTCCGAATACCCCCTGGATGACAGAAATCTACCTACCCAGTAACTGCGACCGCCAACAGCACAAATCAATATAATTGGCTTGTCTTTCGGCAACACTGCATGCCCTTGGAGAATCGCTGCCATAGAGACGGGCTGTGCCCCTTCCACTGCAATCTCAGCGATCTCCCGAGGTGTCCTCACATCTACAAACAGGATATCTTTGCCGCTCGACAACATTTCTTGGGCTGTTGCAGGAGAAATAGAGAAAAAATTCTGCTCTCCGGGGGAACTCTTCACATAGACGAAGCAGCTCAATATCAGAAAAACGACAACGATGGTTGCAACGGGCTTCACGAATTTCATGACTACTCAACGCCTCCGGGTTTCATTCTTCTTCCCCGGGCCCGAGCCAGTCTTATTTGTACGATAGTTTCGATTCTTGCCACCTTTATGGCGGTATTTCTCACGTGTTTCAGCCTGCCCCTTTGGAGGCGTTGCAAGTAGAGATTCTTCAGGCTGTATACACTCAAGTTTTTTATCAATATACTCTTCAATATCAGGTAGATAGAATGCCCCCTCTTCACAGGCAAAGCTCACTGCTGTCCCGGCTGCTCCCGCCCTTCCAGTACGACCAATACGGTGGACATAATCTTCCGGCTCATAGGGAAGAGTATAATTCACTACAATATTAATTCCCTCGATATGAATACCCCTTCCTGCCACATCAGTTGCAACAAGAACCTTAACCTTGCCCGACCTGAAGCGCTCCAATCGAGCTGCCCTTTTATTCTGAGGCACATCACCGGATAATAAGACACAGTCCACACCATTGCGCTTAAGACGATCCGACAGTTTCCTGGTTTCACTTTTCATATTTGCGAAGACAAGGATCTTATCTTCACCGTTCTGCTTTATCAGGTTATAGAGAATTTTATATTTATCTTCAAGGGTGGCCAGATAGACAACCTGCTCAACAGTCTCAACAGCAATCTGTTCCGGCTCTGCCTCTATCATTATAGGCTGTACAGACCACTGCATAGCAAGACGTTTTACATCTTCGGGTACAGTTGCTGAAAACAACATTGTCTGCCGCTCGCTGCGAGCAGGAATTCGACCTACAATTCTGCGCACATCCGGAATAAACCCCATATCAAGCATTCGGTCAGCTTCATCAAGCACAAGAATGTTGCAGTTGCCAAGAGAAACAACACCTTTACCAAGAAAGTCCAGCAAACGTCCGGGGGTGGCTATAATCACATCGCACCTTTTAGTGCGCAGACTGTCCATCTGTTTCTGATAGTCAACACCGCCATAAACCGGTTGAATAGTAAGATTGCAATATTTTGCCAACCCTTCACCATCTTTTGCAATCTGCATGACAAGTTCCCGAGTAGGTGCCAGTACCAATGCACTGACTCCTTTTTTCCTGCCATCATTTCCCCTTCGCAACAAGCGGGAGAGGATAGTAATAAGAAAAACAGCACTCTTCCCCGTCCCGGTATTTGCCTTGCCAATAAGATCTTTACCTGCCAGCACATCCTCCAGAGCCTTACCCTGTATGGCCGTACAGTATTTAAACCCTTGATCCCTGATAGCTCTCATTACCGGCAGGGGTATATTAAAATCATGGAACCGGCTCTTACCCTCCACATGCTCTACAGGGAAACTGTCCAGAGTCCAGGAACTCTTTTTTCTCTTCTTCCGTGGTGCCCTGTATCGTCTGTTCTCACTCTCCGTCCTGATCCTTTCCCCGACCTGTTTTTTGCCGGGCTCTATTTCTTTTTCCTGAACAGCCGGCACCAGTTCAGAAACTTCCTGCTTCTTTCTACTCTGTGTGCCCAGCATCCTGCCCATCTTCAACTTTCCTGCCTGAGCGAACTGCTTTATCTTATTTCCGGCAGAGAAGATATTGTTTTTAATCATAGAAGATTTCCCAAATATAAATTTACGTATATAGAGATCAAAAGTTTAGGTTTTTAGGAGATTATCAGTATAGACAAACTCGTAAAAACTGTGAATTCCAGCTGGTTAAGCAAAAAGGTTCATATGCGGGGCGCGTATTTTTTTATCATTTCGGCATGCTAAGATACGTCGAGATGATAAAAAAATTTCAGCAACATAGAAGATGAAGAGTTTTTACGACGCCATCAGTGTTGATGATAAAGGATAAATCTGAGAATATCATCAGATTCCGGCCATACGCTGAAATCTGATGAAAAATTATTATCGGACAGGCCCCAGGAAGAGGTCAGGCAGGAGTTACTCTTTACCGGCTATACGCAGCTCTTCCATCAACGGCCCGAACAGAGCTTCATATTCCGGTATTGTCTTTCTTAATACAATTCCTATGTAAGGGACCTCTGCGTCATTAACGACAACATTTGCAGAACAGGCCAGTGCCTGCAAGTCATAGAGAGTTTTAAACTCTTCCCCCAACAGGACATACAATATAAATCTGCGACGGGCCATACCCATACCCCGCATATACTGATGAAATTTTCCTGACTGTATCCCCCCCGGTTCATATGCACTATGCAGAAAGACACCTGCATAATTGACAAACTGCATTTTATTAATGGCTTCATCCGGTGAACCGGCTATCTCCACCCGGTAACCCAGTCCCTGTGTCGCTTCAACAACTGTCTCCCTGCCCGGGGTATCAGGCATGAGAACCAGAGCCTGGGGAATATCCTCCACATCCTCCCGATCCTCAAAAACACCCTCCTTCAGCCAAGAAATATCGGGGGAAGCGGGCGCCTGCACCCCCTTACTGCCGGAAGAAGACTGTTTCTGTCTTCCTTCCGCCTGAGCTGCAGTTGCAGAACCAAGCTGACTGTTATCAAGCCCGAAAGGAGTCTGGCACCGGGTGCATTTGATTTTAATTTTCTTGCCGGAATCCAGTTTTTTAAGACTATCCTGAATTTTACTACTCATTTTAAGCTGCTTACCACAATGCGGGCATTTGACTATCATTGCGACCTCTTGCTCTTTTATATTTACCGGCTAAAATAACCGTATTCCTCTTCATTGGCTTCCATCGCCAGATCTGACAGAGAAGTGGTTGCCTCCCCCCGTTCCGCCTTCAGCCGATCAATTCCCCGGTTCATTTCGTTACGCTGTGAACAATAGATCATGGCGTTCGTTTCTGTAATTATACCGCGACTGTACAATTCAAGAAGATGCTGATCAAATGTGCGCATATCCAGGGCGGAACCTTCTTTGATTATATTGTAGAAAGTTTTATCTTCCGTCTCCCCCTGAAGGATAAGATCCTTTACCCGCAGGCTTGTACAGAGAATTTCCATGGCAGCAACCCGTCCGCCCCCCACCCGGGGCAGGAGACGCTGACCGACAATCCACCTGATGGTATCCACCAGCCTATTGCGTATCTGGGGCTGTTCCTCTCTCTCAAACATACCTAAAATACGGTTTATGGTCTGCCCGGCATCGATTGTATGAAGAGTAGAGAGAACAAGATGTCCGGTCTCTGCCGCTGTTAAACCAATTTCCATGGTCTCCCGGTCACGCATCTCACCAACCAGAATAACCTTGGGAGCCTGGCGCAGAGCAGCACGCATGCCGGAAGAAAAACTGCTAAAATCGTTCCCCAGTTCCCTCTGGTTAAATGTTGATTTACGCTGCGGGTGAACATATTCAATTGGATCTTCCAGGGTAACCACATGGACCGCACGCTCATGATTGATCCTGTCCAGCAACGCTGCCAGGGATGTCGTTTTACCGGTACCGGTCGCTCCGGTGAAAAGAACAAGTCCATTCAGCTCCCCTGCCATTTTGCTGAAGGCATCAGGAAACTGCATACTTTCAATAGACGGAACGTCGGTTTCAAGCTTTCTTAAAACTGTAGTAAAATACCCTTTCTGGGTAAAAATATTCACCCTGAAACGAGCCTTGTCACTGAGAGAATATGAAAGATCACATGATCCGGTTTCAACAAGGTTTTTCAGTAGACGCTTATTTCTTCCTATAAGGTTAAGGGCAAAAGTCTCGGTTTGAAATGGCGTCAACTCTTCAACCGGCGGCGTAACCTCAACGGGAGCAAGTACACCTGCGGATTCAACCTGTAATTCCTTTCCCACTGTAATATTCAAGTCAGAGACATTGCTGTGAGAATCCAGCATAGCGGCTATCCAATAATCAATTTCCGTCTTCTTCATTCAATTCTCCTGAAAAAAATACCCCTGATTCTCGCGTTCCTGCAAAACTTACCATTGCGAAATTTAGGTGCCATACAACTGAGTTTCATAGTATATTGTCTCTAAAATCCTGAGAGTTACAAGCTTTTTTTTATTTTATCCACACATTTCTCACTCTTATCTCACTCATTCATCTACATTTCGGAGCTAATTTTATGGCAATTCCACTACGCAGCGCAACAACCACTGAAGGTCGGAGAATGGCTGGTGCACGAAGTCTCTGGCGGGCTAACGGCGTTAAAGAAAATCAGTTTGGCAAACCGATAATCGGTATCGTCAACTCATTTACCCAGTTTGTTCCCGGCCATGTCCATCTCCATGAGATTGGTCAGCACTTAAAAAAAATTATTGAAAGTCGTGGATGCTTTGCAGCTGAATTCAACACCATAGCTATTGACGATGGCATTGCAATGGGTCACCCTGGAATGCTCTATTCCCTCCCGTCCCGTGACCTCATTGCCGACAGCGTTGAATATATGTGCAATGCCCACACTGTAGATGCAATAATCTGTATCAGTAACTGCGACAAAATAACGCCCGGCATGCTCATGGCAGCCATGCGTCTCAACATTCCGGCCATTTTTGTCTCAGGAGGACCTATGGAAGCGGGTGTTGACGGTGACAAACGATACGACCTCGTCGACGCCATGGTAATGGCCGCCGACAGGGATATAAGCGACGAGACGGTCGAAAAAGTCGAGCGCTGCGCCTGTCCAACCTGCGGTTCCTGTTCGGGCATGTTCACCGCCAATTCCATGAACTGTCTTAACGAGGCCCTGGGCCTTGCCCTCCCCGGTAATGGGACTGTGGTGGCGACCCATGCCAATCGCAAGCTCCTCTTTGAAAAGGCAGCAGAGCGAATCGTTGAAATGGCCTTTGCATGGTATCAAAACGAAGACAACTCAGTTCTGCCCAGATCCATCGCCAGCAGAAATGCCTTCATCAACTCCATGACCCTCGATATCGCAATGGGAGGTTCTACAAATACCGTCCTTCATCTGCTGGCGATTGCCCATGAGGCAGATGTCGACTTCAGCATGGCTGATATTGATGCCCTCTCCCGCAAGGTCCCCAACCTATGCAAGGTTTCCCCGTCATCGAACTATCATATCGAAGACGTAAACAGGGCGGGGGGAATTATGGCAATCCTCGGTGAACTTGAACGAGGCGGCCTCATTGATACTGGAGTCAGTCGGGTAGACAGTCCCAGCCTGAAAGCTACCCTTGACAAATGGGATATACGAAGAGACAGTCATACCGAAACAGCCAAAACACTCTACCTCAGTGGACCAGCCTCGTCCGGGCCCAACCTCGTTATGGGATCACAGAACACCATGTACGAAGAAGCGGATCTTGACAGACAAAAGGGCTGTATCCGCGATCTGGATCATTGCTACAGTAAGGAAGGGGGGCTTGCGGTGCTTTTCGGCAACATTGCAGAAAACGGGTGTGTCGTAAAAACAGCGGGCGTCGATCCTTCAATCTTCATTTTCAAAGGAACAGCCAGGGTGTATTCCTCCCAGGACGCAGCCTGTGACGCAATCCTTGACGGACAGATTAAAGCCGGGGACGTCATTATCATCCGCTTTGAAGGACCGAGGGGTGGTCCCGGAATGCAGGAAATGCTCTACCCTACCTCCTACCTGAAATCCATCCACCTCGGTGAAAAATGTGCGCTTATTACAGATGGCCGGTTTTCAGGTGGTACTTCCGGCCTTTCTGTAGGCCATGTCTCCCCCGAGGCCGCAGCAGGTGGTGCTATTGCTCTGATACAAAACGGGGATACAATTGAGATTGATATCCCCGACCGCAGGATCAACGTCGCCATTTCCGATGAAGAACTTGCTTTAAGACGGAGCGAAGAAGAAGCGAAGGGGGCAGAGGCATTTACTCCTGCAGATCGTAACAGAACAATTTCCACAGCGCTTAAAGCTTATGCTCTCTTCGCTGCATCAGCAGATAAAGGTGCAATTCGAGTGTTGCCGGAATAAAACCGGATTTAATCACCGGCTGAAAAACTCTTTTCTTTACTCGTCGCAATTTAACATTTATAAGAAGCAGTATTGAATAATAAATTGTTACCAACTGACAACTTTCCTGAAAACCACAACAGGAGTGAATATTGAAACCGACAAACATCGAAAACCCCGAACACTTTCACAAAGTCATTGATTGCCAGTTTGCCTGTCCGGCCCACACTCCGGTTCCTGAATATATACGTTTGATAAGCCAGGGCAAATACGACGAAGCTTACGCAATCAACTGGGAATCCAATGTCTTTCCCGGCATCCTGGGAAGAATCTGCGACAGGCCCTGTGAACCTGCCTGCAGGCGTACACGGGTCGAAGAGACCCCGGTGGCCATATGCAGATTAAAACGGGTTGCAGCTGATAATAAAAATCAGGCAACAAGCTTCACCCCTGAAGTGCCTGACAAGAAAAACGGCAAAAAGATCGGGTTGATTGGTGGCGGGCCTGCTTCTCTCACTGTTGCCCGTGACTTGTTGTTACTGGGTTACGAAATAGACCTGTACGATGACCAGTCCAAAGCCGGAGGTTTTGTACGCACTCAGGTTCCATCCTTCCGGCTGCCGGAAAAAGTACTCAATGAGGAGATTGATCGGATCCTTGACATGGGTGTGACCACTTTTTTTGATACTTATGTGGATAATATCAAACAAATTGTCGACAAGAATTATGATGCAATTTTTGTCGCCACTGGAGCACCTCGAGGCCGTGACCTCCCTGATCTCCCAGGCAGAATCGATGGTAACGAATCGATCTTCATCGGCATTGAATGGCTTGCTGCGGTTCTCTATAGACATGTTACATCAACTCCACAAAAAGTAATCGTGCTGGGTGGCGGCAATACAGCCATGGATTGCTGCAGAATGGCCAGAAGGCTTGGGGGAGAAGATGTGCAGGTGTTTGTTCGAAGCCCCCGCAGTGATATGAAGGCCTCTCCATGGGAAATCGAAGACGCAGAGGAAGAGGGTATCCCTATTGTCGATAATCACTCTCCTCTTGAGTTTGTAATCAAAGACGGTAAATTAACCGGTATGAATTTTGAAAAGATGACCGCCACATACAACAATGACGGTCGCCGAACACTCGTCCCTGCAGGCGAACCATCTGTCTTTGTCCCATGCGACCTGGTTCTCCTGGCAGTCGGTCAGCAAAATGCTTTCCCATGGATTACAAGCGAAAGTGGCATCGAGATGAATAAACGGGGTCTGCCGATTGTTGATAAGGTTACCCATCAATCCACAGTTCCAAATATCTTTTTTGGCGGAGATGCTGCCTTTGGCCCGAAAAATGTGATTACCGCCGTTGCCCATGGGCACCAGGCGGCAATATCTATTGACCTGTTCTGCCGGGGCAAGAGCCTGGACGACAGGCCAGCACCTTCAACAAGCCTGATCAGCCAGAAGCTGGACATGCATGACTGGTTATACGACAGCAACGTATCAGAGGATAAACGCTCTGCGGTACCGACCATCGACAAGGTAAAATCGCTGCATGATCGTCTGCTGGAAGTTGAGCTTGGTTATGGAAAGAAAACCGGGCACAAAGAAGCCATGCGCTGCTTAAACTGTGATGTAGAGACCGTGTTTGACTATTCAACCTGCATAGAATGTGAGTCCTGCGTGGATGTCTGCCCGGTATCCTGCATAAATTTCACCGAGAACGGTGATGAAGAAGATCTCCGGGATCGCCTTCTTGCCCCTGCCGATAATCGAGATCAACCCCTCTATGTCTCTGCCATACTCCCTACCGACAGGGTGATGGTTAAGGATGAAAATGTCTGTCTGCACTGTGGTCTCTGTGCCGAACGATGCCCGACAGCATCCTGGGAAATGATGAAATTTACCTATAACTCTGCACAGGCTGGCAAAAAATGAACAAAATTGAACGAATTAATGACTTTGTGATCCGCTTCTGCAATGTGAACGGTTCTGGTTCAGCCAGCGCCAACAACCTCTTTGCAAAGGCTGTTTTTCGCCTCGGTGTTCCTGTAAGCCCGAAAAATATCTTCCCATCCAATATCCAGGGATTACCGACATGGTATGAGGTAAGAGTAAATGAAGAAGGTTTTCTGGGGAGGCGGGGCGGAATTGATATTACTGTGGCCGTCAACAGGCAGACTCTTTTTGGAGATTACCAGGACGTGCTGCCCGGGGGATATTTCATTTATGACTCGACCAAACCACTTCCGGAGAATTTCCGGCGCGACGACATCAGCGAAATAGGCATCCCCCTTACCACTCTCTGCAATGAAGCATTCAGCAATCCGAAGCTGCGGCAACTGTTAAAAAACATTATCTATGTTGGAGTGCTCTCCTTTCTGCTCGATATTGACCTCTCTATACTCACAGGATCCATACAAAAGCAGTTCAAGAAAAAACCCAAATTAGCGGAACCCAACATAAAGGCTCTGGAGATCGGTTTTTCCTACACAAGGGATCACTATCCTGATACCTGCAAAATCTCCGTCAGAAAAAGCGATAAGCTGACCAATGAAATTATGATGGACGGCAACAGCGCCTTTGCCCTGGGAGCTGTTTATGCAGGTGCCACAGTGACAGGATGGTACCCTATAACCCCCTCCACATCGATTATAGAAGCCTTTGAAAAATATACCAATACATACAGAATTGAAGAAGACACAGGCAAAAAAAAGGTGGCAATTATCCAGGCTGAAGATGAACTCGCCGCAATCGGCATAGTGATCGGTGGTTCCTGGAACGGTGCCAGAGCTTTTACCGCCACCTCCGGACCGGGGATCTCTCTTATGAGTGAATTACTTGGCCTGGCATACTTTGCAGAGATCCCTGCAGTTCTTGTGGATGTCCAGCGAACGGGACCATCGACGGGGATGCCGACCAGAACCCAGCAATCCGACCTGCTGGCCTGTGCCTATGCCTCACATGGCGACACCAAAAACATCCTGCTCTTCCCCTGTGACCCCAGGGAGTGCTTTGAGCTCGGAGCTGATGCGTTTGACCTGGCTGAACGTTTGCAAACCCCTGTTATCGTCATGAGTGATCTCGATCTCGGTATGAATGACCACGTCTCGGCTCCGATGCAGTGGGAGAGCGGCAGAAAATATGACCGGGGAAAAGTACTCAGTGCTGATGACCTTGAAAATTTGAAGGAAAAATGGGGCCGCTACCTTGATGTTGATGGTGATGGAATATGTTACCGTACAGTTCCCGGTAGTCACCCAACCAAAGGCGCCTATTTTACCCGAGGTACATCCCATAATCAATATGCGGCCTATACTGAGGAAAGCAGCGAATATGAGGCAAACATGAAACGTTTGCTGGTTAAATGGCAGACTGCCCGTACTCTCATGCCATCCCCGAGAATAAAAATCAGAGATCCTGAATATACCATCGGACTCATTTTTTACGGGACATCCACCCACGCAGCCTATGAATCTATCAGCCGATTCTCAAGAGATGGTCTGGAGATAAACAGTCTGCGTGTGAGAGCCTTTCCTTTCCAGGATGAGGTTATTGAATTCATTAACCAACACAAAATCCTTTTTGTGATTGAACAGAACAGGGACGGTCAGCTGCGTACATTGCTGATAAACGAATGTGAGATCGATCCTGCCCGACTTCAGTCTATTCTCAATATTGATGGTCTGCCGATTGCGGCAAGTTTTATCACCGACGCCATCCATGGCAGCAACCTGACAACCATACCTGAATCACTACAAAAGCAGAATAAGACCGGAGGGAAGCAATGAGCCACGCACACCCCAATTTCCGCCACCCCAAACAGCCTGAAAACGACGCCGGTTATACTCGCAGGGACTATGAAGGAGCCATTTCCACGCTCTGCGCCGGCTGTGGACACGACTCGACAACCAATGCTATCATCCAGGCCTGTTTTGAGCTTAATGTGGAGCCGCACCGGGTTGTTAAAATATCAGGAATCGGCTGTTCCTCCAAAACCCCCGCCTATTTCTTAAGCAGATCACATGGCTTTAATTCTGTCCATGGAAGAATGCCTTCCATTGCTACAGGAGCCAACATGGCTAATCGAGATCTGCTGTACATCGGGATCTCCGGAGATGGAGATACAGCCTCCATCGGTATGGGTCAGTTTGCCCACGCTCTGCGACGCAATCTCAACCTCAATTATATCTGCATGAATAATGGCTGCTACGGACTGACAAAGGGCCAGGATTCAGCAACAGCAGACCGGGGATCTGCAAGCAAAAAAGGCATCCCAAACCCATATGAATCAATCGATCTCTGTGAACTGGCCATAGAACTAGGCGCAAGTTATGTAGCACGTGGATTCTCCGGCGACAAAAAACAACTGGTACCTCTGCTGAAAGGTGCCATGGCCCATAACGGACTGGCATTCATTGATGTTATCTCTCCCTGCGTCACTTTTAACAATACCGCAAGTTCGACCAAGAGTTACCATTACGTCCGTGAACATATCGAAACCACCAACACCTTTGACTTTGTTCCCCTGCAGCAGGAAATACTTACCCACTATGATGAAGGAACCTCTCAGGAAGTAACGATGCATGACGGCAGTATTATCCACCTGCATAAAGTCGACTCCAGCAAGGATTTAACCAGCCGACAGAAGGCTGTGAACAACCTTGAAAAGGAAAAAGAGAAGGGAAGATTTCTCACTGGACTACTCTACGTCAACCCTCAAATTGAGGAGACCCACGATCTAATCAACTCCACTCTGTACCCGCTCAACACATTAACGGAAGAGGATCTCTGTCCCGGCAGTGAGATACTTGACAGGATTAACAGTGCTCTCAGATAGTGATTTATACAAGGCGTTCCGTTGCTGAAAATTTTCAAACAGATACTCACCTCCCGCGTCTATGAAGCGGCAATTGAGACTCCCCTCGAGGAGGCGGCGGCTCTCTCTTTAAAGATGAACAACAGAATTCTTCTTAAAAGAGAGGATAAACAACCGGTTTTCTCCTTCAAAATCCGGGGAGCATATAACAAAATTGCCCATCTCACTCCGAAAGAACGAGAAAAGGGAGTAATAACCGCATCGGCGGGAAATCATGCCCAGGGTGTGGCTTTTGCTGCAAAAAAGCTGGGCATTGACTCACTGATCGTAATGCCTGAGACGACACCTGGAATAAAGGTGGAAGCGGTAGAAAATTTCGGTAGCAAAGTGGTCCTGAAGGGTCATAACTACTCTGAAGCGGCAGACCATATGCAGTCGCTCGTCAAAGAAACAGGGATGGTATTTATCCATCCCTTCGACGATGAACTTGTCATTGCCGGGCAGGGTACGGTGGCCGACGAACTGCTGCGCCAGAATCCCGGCAGACTCGATGCGGTTTTCATCCCCGTGGGGGGAGGCGGTCTTATAAGCGGTATGGCGGCATATATAAAAACCTTGCGGCCGAAAATCAAGGTAATCGGTGTTGAACCCGCAGACAGTGACGGTATGTACCAATCCCTTGCGGCAGGCAAAAAGGTCTCCCTTGATTCCGTTGGCATATTTGCCGACGGTGTAGCTGTTCGAGATGTCGGAGATCTCACATTTGAACTCAGCCGACAATTTGTAGACGACATCATCCGGGTCACCACAGATGAACTCTGCGGTGGAATAAAAGCGATCTACCAGGCAACCAGGAGCATCGTCGAACCTGCAGGCGGCCTTGGCGTAGCTGGTCTGTTAAAATATATCCATGATAACGACACTAAAAACAGCACACTTGTAGCCGTTAACTCGGGCGCCAATATGAACTTTGAGAGGCTGCGCTACGTTGCTGAGAGAACACTTATCGGAGAAAAGCAGGAGGCTCTTTTCGCGGTTACCATTCCGGAGAAAAGAGGAAGTCTGAAAGCATTTTGTAAAGATATAGTCAGAAATCGCAATATCACGGAATTCAACTACCGTTTATCCAACCGAAAACAGGCACATATTTTCGTTGGAATCTCCATTCAAAACGAGCAGGAACGATTCAGTTTCGGTGAACGACTAACCTTATCAGGCTATAAAAACCTGGATATTACAGACAACGATCTGGCCAAAACCCATATCCGCTATATGGTTGGCGGGCGATCTGGAGCTGTTGTGGGGGAACGTATCTTCCGGTTCTGGTTTCCCGAAACCCCCAAAGCACTCACCCGCTTTCTCGAGGCAACACGGGGACATCATAACATTTCACTTTTTCACTACAGAGCGCAGGGCGGCGATTTCGGCAGAGTGCTGATCGGTCTGGAGTGCTCGGAAGGCTCTGATCAGGAGCTCAAAGAGCGACTCGACAATCTCGGTTATCGATATCAGGAGGAGACGAGTAATCCTGTTTATGAACTCTTCCTATAAATGATGGCGTCGTAGATAGCGTAGACTTCCGATTACCGCAGACTTCAAGAACCCTTCATCCCCTTAAGAACCATGGATCTCGCCCACCGGTGAGTATTTCCACTCCTGTCTCAGTTACCAGTACGGTATGTTCAAACTGGGCACTCAGAGCAAGATCTGCCGTCACTGCCGTCCATTTGTCAGGCCAGATCATGCAGTTGGGACTGCCGCTGTTAATCATCGGCTCAATGGTAAAAGTCATTCCCTCCTCCATTCGCGCTTTATTGGCCGGTTCATAAAAATGTGCTATATATGGCGCCATATGAAAGATTCCACCGATCCCGTGACCCGTGAATTCACGGACAACGCTATACCCATGCTTGTCGGTGTGACTTTCAATAACCCGCCCGATTTCATTAAACAACCGGCCCGGCCGGACAACAGCTATACCTTTCATCAGACATTCCCAGGTAACCTCAACCAAGGCACGGGCCTCTCTGCTCACATCGCCAACCAGAACTGTTTCTGAACAATCGCCGTGCATACCATCGATATAGACAGTCACATCGCAGTTAATTATATCACCTTCCTGCAGTTCCCGGCTGTCAGGAATACCATGCACCACAACCTCGTTCACTGAAGTGCAGAGTGATTTGGGAAACCCCATATAATTCAACGGACTTGGATACGCTCCACGTGATATTGCTGAAAGATGAGCAATTTCATCAAGTGCATTAGTGGTGACACCGGGCTCGACTGCAGCAAGTACGGTATCAAGCACCTCTCTTGCCACCATACCGGCATGACGCATCCTGGAGATTTCTTCCTCCGACTCTTTTTTACAGGACGGCCCGCGTCCTCCAGCCACTCCGGTTTTGGCGTATTCAGGGGAAACTATACTATCAGGAACTTGCCGTTTGGGGCTGATACTGCCGGCAGCAACAGTTGGTTTCCCGACCTGTTTTATTACCATACCCGGAGGAGTTGTTTCTCCCCTTTCATCGGAACGTAAATGGCATTTCTTATATTTTTTTCCACTGTTACACCAACAGGGATCATTTCTTTTTGGTATTTTTTTGGTCATTTCCCTTCCAGTCTATTGGTTCCTCTGATGCCTGATACACTATTCTTTCCTCTGTAATGCACCAGAACAGGCCGGTTGTCAAATGGTATTCCTGATATCGCTGTCTGACTCCTGAATCCCTTTAATGAAAAACAAAAATCTTATACCACAGAGGACTCAGAGAGCACAGAGGGGCAAAACTGTCTTAATCAGTTCTTTCACATTTCAATAAAGATGCCTATAGTGATCCATTGAAAAAGGAAAACCGGCCATCAGCAATCCATACAATATAATGTTCCTTAAACCAACACAATGGCACTGATTAAACGATCTGAACTACAAAACCTGTTGCAGAAAGGGACAGTTGAACCGACCAGTCAGGTCTACCTTCTCTTCGGTGAACGATATCTCTGCAAGGAGACCGCCGACTTGCTGCAGGAAGCACTGCTCCAAAAAAAACCGGGTGCAGTGCACACTATTGATGGCGAAAGGGAGGATTTCGACAGGACTCTGCCACGGCTGATGAGCTTCAGTCTGCTGCCGGGCCTGCAGATATACCGTGTCTCCGACAGCAGGATATTCCATAGCAAAATTGTTCTTTCAAAAATCTGGGACAAGGGTGTACAGGCATATAAAGCAGGACGATTTAAACCTGCCGAACGGTACCTGCAATCAATTATGCAGACGGCAGACATTAAAATCGAAACTACTACTCCATTTTCAGACATAAGTTCCAGCCAATGGAAGAGCAAATTCGGCTTTGAAAAACCTGCAGTACTACTGGACTGGGCAGATAGATTACTCTATGAATCAGAAATTTCACCTGGTGGAAGCTCGACACATCTAATTGATAAATGCATTGACACCTTTGATAAGGGGTTGCCGGATAGCAATATACTGATCCTGATCTCCGAAACAGTAGATAAACGCCAAAAACTTTTCACCTACCTCAAAAAGAACTGTACGGTAGTAGACTGCTCGGTCACAACCGGAGCCGGTGCAGCAGCACAGAGGGAACAGAAGGAAATCCTGCGTGAATTGATGCTGAAAAGCCTTAAAGGGTTCGACAAGAAGATAGATTCCCGTGCTGTTGAGATGTTTTTTGAACGGGTAGGTTTCCATCCGGTTGCAGTTGTTATGGAAACCGAGAAACTTGCCCTGTACGCCGCTGATCGGGATGTTATTACCTGTAAGGATCTTCAGGCAATGGTCGGTCACAGCAGAGAGGATGCCCTGTTCGAACTTACTGATGCTTTCAGTAAAAAGCAGACGGCAAGAATGTTGACAATACTTTCCAGATTGCAGGATCAGGGGATACACGGATTGGCGATCCTTGCCACCATGAGAAATTTCCTTAAAAAGCAGCTTGTGTTCAGATCCCTGCAGACACAACCCTCTCCAGCATGGCGAAAGGGAATGAATGCAAATGAATTTCAAAATTCATATTTGCCCCAATTGCGGGCAGATGGAGATTGGAAGGAGTTGCTCAAAGGGCACCCCTATGCCCTGTTTATGAGTTTTACCAAAGCAACTGAGTACACTGTCAACGGACTGAAATCAATGATGATACTCCTGCTGGAAGCCGAGTTTCGCCTTAAGGGTTCCCCGCTCCCGCCACAACTTGTTCTGGAGGAACTCTTTCTCACAATGCTGTATGGACGCGAGGGTCATTCTATTCCATAAAAGTTTGACCCATGATATATTGAAACCTGACCCGAATAGATCGGGACTTTTTCAAATGGCTGGATAAGTGCCATGGAAGTCAAGTCATAGGGTTGTCATTCCCTCCTACGCGGGAATGACGGAGAATGTAGCTGAGTTTCATGGGTAATCAGATATAATTTTAAATGACCTTTCTCGATTTCTTGTTTTTTATTACAGCTTTTATGGAGTAAAGCACTAAAAATGGCAGAAGAAAACAACAATAACCAAGGTTCGGTTGCCACAGAAGAACATGTGAAAACCAAAGAGCCACGGCTCTATAAAGTACTGCTTCACAATGATGATTATACCAGTATGGAATTCGTTATTTCTATACTGAAAACGGTTTTTCACAAATCTAGTCCTGACGCGACCGAAATAATGCTTAATGTCCATAACGAAGGCACAGGTATCGCCGGAGTATATACCCGGGAGATAAGTGAAACAAAAATCTCCACCGTCCATCAACTGGCTCAAAAAAATGAATTCCCCCTTCGTTGTTCTATGGAGAGGGTATAACCCGAATAAATCGGAATTTTAGAATGCTTGGAAAAATGCCATGGAACTATATTCAACGATATAATTTTAAACGACCGTCCTGGATTTCTTGTTTTTTATGACAGAAGTTCTGGAGTAAGGCACTAAATTTAATAAAAAACCGCAAACAAGAATTATGCTAAGCAAAACATTAGAACAATCCCTTATCAGGGCCATACGAGAGGCAAAGAACCATAATCACGAATATGTGACGATTGAGCACATGCTTTATGGCCTTTTACATGACAATCTCACCAGCTATATCATAACCGAATGCGGAGGTTCAACGGAAGCTCTGAAGGAACGGCTGGAGAAGTTTTTTGTCATGGAAATCCCCAAATTATCACCAACAGGAGGAAATGATCCTGCACATACTATAGCGTTTAACCGTGTCCTCCAGAGGGCTGTAGCCCACGTGCAGAGCTGTGGCAAGCAACAGGTGGACAGTGGTGACGTGCTGGTCTCTATTCTCTCCGAGGATGAATCCCATGCCGTTTATTTTCTCACCTCCGTGGGTATCGGCAAAATGGCGGTGGTCAATTTTATCTCCCACGAATTGCCGGCTGAAGGGCTGCAGAAGGAGCCACTTTCCTCGCCACCCAGGAGTCCGGAGACACAACAGGCCACTAACGATGCCAAGATATTGGAAGAATTTACCATCAACCTCGCCGATTATGCCGCAAAGAGGAAACTTGACCCGCTCATTGGCCGTAATTCGGAGCTCAATAGAGTTATGCAGGTACTCTGCAGACGAAAGAAAAACAATCCCCTCCTCGTTGGGGAACCTGGCGTGGGCAAAACAGCAATTGCGGAAGGACTTGCCCTTCGTATTCACGAAGACGGATTAGCCCGAAACGACATGGGAAAATCGATCGTTCCGGATCTCCTGCAGGATGTGGAAATCCATCTGCTCGATATGGGCAGTCTGGTTGCCGGTACAAAATATCGGGGTGACTTTGAAAAGCGTTTAAAGGGCGTTGTCTCCGCAATTGAGAAGAAGAAAAATGCTATTCTCTTTATCGATGAGATGCATACCATAGTCGGTGCCGGAGCCACAAGCGGCGGATCAATGGACGCATCAAACCTGCTTAAACCTGCCCTGCAGGCCGGTATTCTCCGCTGTATAGGATCGACGACCTATGAGGAGTATAAAAACCAGATAGAGAAGGATCGCGCACTTTCCAGAAGATTCCAGAAAATCGATGTGGAGGAACCGTCCGTCAAGGATACAGGTCTGATCCTTAAAGGACTGCAAAGCAAATATGAAGAACACCACGATGTCAGATATTCAAAAAATGCTGTGAAGGCAATGGCCGAGCTGTCTGACCGGTATATAAACGAGCGTTTTCTGCCCGATAAGGCCATAGATGTGATGGATGAGGTTGGTTCTTTTTTCCGGTTGGAAGGGAAACAGGGGGCCACCGTCAAGGTCACTGATGTAGAAAAGGTGGTCTCACGGATTGCCCGGATTCCGGCAAGGAGCGGTTCCAGCTCCGAAATTAGTGAACTGAAAGAACTTGCATCAAATCTCCAGAATGTTGTTTTTGGTCAAAGTGAAGCGATAGAATCGGTTGCCACCGCAGTAAAACGATCACGGGCCGGACTTGGCAACCCGGACTCTCCAACCGGAAGTTTTATTTTTGCAGGACCAACCGGAGTGGGAAAAACCGAGGTTGCAAGGCAACTGGCTGCAGTGCTCAATATCCACTTCGAACGCTTTGACATGAGCGAGTATATGGAAAAACATGCGGTGGCACGACTCATCGGCTCCCCTCCCGGATACGTCGGTTTCGACCAGGGCGGGCTGTTGACAGAGGCTATCCGAAAGCACCCCTATTCCGTATTATTGCTCGATGAAATTGAAAAAGCACATCCGGATATCTTCTCAATCCTGCTCCAGGTCATGGATCACTCAACATTAACCGATAATTCCGGAAGAAAGGCGGATTTTCGTAATGTTATCATTATCATGACATCCAATGCCGGTGCCAGGGAGATGACCGCAAAAACTATCGGTTTTGTGACAAGTAAAAAGGGCAAAGACCAGACCGCAATCAATAAACTTTTTGCTCCTGAATTCAGAAACAGGCTGGATGGCATTATTTCGTTCAGTGCACTCGATACTGAGGCAACAGAAAAGGTTGTCGACAAGATGATAAAAGAGCTGGAGGCGCAGCTCGCAGAAAAACATGTGAGCATCAAGCTGACCAGTGAGGCTCGCAATTATCTTGCGAAGAAGGGTTATGACCCTGACTATGGTGCAAGACCGCTGCGGCGACTCATCATAAAGGAGGTAGGCGATACTCTTACTGAAGAGATCCTCTTCGGTGAACTTGCCAAAGGCGGTGAAGCGACAATCGGGTTCAGGGAGAAAAAACTGATTTTCAGATACAAGAAGTAATGATACCGTCGTAAAAGTACCCTGCTTCGTCATTCCCGCGCAAGGCTACCTCCTTTCTTCAAACAGCCAGGGGGCCTCCTGCTCACGCCGGGCCTCATACGATTTTATTGCCTCTGAATATTGCAGGGTCAAGCTGATGTCATCCAGGCCGTGCAATAAACAGTGCTTACGAAAGCCGTCAATCTCAAATTCCAGCTGCTCACCACCAGGCTTGATTATTTGTTGATTCTTCAGGTCAATGTTAAGCTGATAGCCTTCCTCCGCCGCTACCTCCTCAAACAGTTTATCAAGCTGCTCGTCCTGCAAAACAATGGGCAACAAGCCGTTTTTCAAGCAGTTATTATAAAATATCTCTGCATAGCTGGAAGCAATGATCACTTTTACGCCAAAATCATCCAATGCCCAGGGAGCATGCTCCCGGCTCGACCCACAGCCGAAGTTTTCACGAGCCAGCAGTATAGAGCAACCCTTATAACGGGACTGATTTAATACAAATTCAGTATTCAAAGGGCGCAAACTGCAATCCTGACCAACCTCCCCTTCATCAAGATAACGGTACTCATCAAACAAATTAGGGCCAAACCCCGAGCGCTTGATGGATTTAAGGAACTGCTTCGGGATAATCATATCTGTATCGACATTGGCCCGATCCAATGGAACAACTACACCGCTATGCTGAACAAACTTTCGCATCTGAAATCTCCTGAAACCTGGTTAATCCAGGTTATGATTAACTCGTAAAAAAGTCATTCCAAGCCTTTATGTGAAAGTCATGTGCTGTCTGGAAGAAAAAGGGATTCAGAGGAGTGTTGACACAACAGGTAAGGGAGCACGCGAGACTCCGATCCACAGCCTGCGAGGACGTTTGGCAACACTCTTCTGAATCCCGGGTACATTACTTTCATGTTTCGTTGTGAAATTCATTTCACAGGTGTTAGATGGCTAAGTCAAGTTATAACTGACTCATTAATGTACGCACATCGACAAAATGGCCCTCAATTGCTGCCGCAGCTGCCATCAGCGGACTAACCAGATGAGTTCGCCCATGAAAGCCCTGTCTTCCTTCGAAATTGCGATTAGACGTAGAAGCACAATGCTCACCCTGACCCAATTTGTCAGCGTTCATGGCCAGACACATTGAACAGCCCGGCTCCCGCCACTCAAAACCGGCGTCGCGAAAGACCATATGCAAACCCTCTTTTTCTGCCTGCGCCTTAACCAGCCCGGAACCGGGAACCACCAGGGCTTGCTTCACGGTAGAGGCTACCTTGCATCCTTTAACCACTGCTGCCGCCTCTCGGAGGTCCTCAATCCGAGCATTTGTGCAGGAGCCGATAAACACTCTATCCAACAAAATATCCGTGATCGGCTGGTTGGCTGACAACCCCATATAGGCTAAAGCATGTTCGATGCTCTGCCTTCTTGTCGCGTCAGGCTCCTCTGTCGGGTCCGGCACATTTCCATCCACCGGCAAAACCATCTCAGGAGAGGTCCCCCAGGTAACCTGAGGTATGACAGCGCTGCCATCAAGGATAACCCGTTGATCAAAAACAGCATCATTGTCACTGACAAACCGCTCCCAGGACTCAACCGCCTGTTGCCAATGCTCCCGACCAGGCGCAAAAGGACGTCCCTCCACATAGTCGATGGTGGTCTGATCAACCGCCACCATGCCGGCACGGGCACCGGCCTCAATCGCCATATTACAGATGGTCATCCGACCCTCCATCGACAAGTTGCGAACAACCTCACCGCCAAACTCGATAGCATAGCCTGTACCACCCGCAGTACCAATCTTACCGATTATAGCCAACACAACATCCTTGGCTGTGACACCGGGACTCAACCGGCCGTCGACACGAACCAACATATTCTTCATTTTATTGGTAATCAAACACTGGGTCGCCAACACGTGTTCTACTTCTGAAGTGCCGATACCGTGGGCCAAAGCTCCAAAGGCACCATGGGTGGAAGTATGGGAATCTCCGCAGACCACAGTCATTCCCGGCAAGGTTGCCCCCTGCTCCGGCCCGACCACATGAACAATACCCTGACGCGGATCATTCATCTTGAATTCAACGATACCAAACCGACTGCAGTTATCGTCCAGTGTCTCGATCTGGATCCTGGAGACAGGATCAGCTATACCTTCAACACCTGTCAACCTCTCTTGAAGGGTGGTTGGTACATTATGATCAGGTGTCGCCAGATTTCCACTTATGCGCCATGGAGTCCTGCCCGCCGTCCTTAATCCCTCAAATGCCTGGGGAGAGGTTACTTCATGCAGTAGATGAAGATCTATATAGATAAGACCACTCCCAGCCTCCTGCTGACGCACCAGATGAGTATCCCACAGTTTGTCATAAAGCGTTTTTCCAGCCACTTTTGTCCTCCTTTATTTCTCTTGTATCCTTGCCATGCAACCCTCCCTTCACCTGTCCAGGGAGCCAGGATTGCACCGTAAACAGTACAAAACAGCACACCTGAAGTCAATGTCTCACATCTCCGAAAAACACGAAAATTCCATCTTTCCAGAACTGACAGCATTACCGACCATTTACGAAAGGTTCAAGTTGATGTATACAGTACAACAATAAACACGAACAAAAAATATTCTCCACCCCTCAGAAAAAAATAACCAAAGAGGCACTACAATGACCGACTGTTTATTCTGCAAAATTGTTGCAGGCGACATCCCCGCCGAAAAACTCTACGAAGATGATGAAGTTCTAGCGTTCAGGGATATTGCACCACAGGCCCCTGTCCACTTTCTTGTTATTCCAAAAAAACATATTGTCGACCCTTCCAATGTCTCTGAAGAAGATGAAAGACTCATCGGCAAACTTATACGTATCGGCTCACAAATTGCTGCAGAAAATGGTGTTGGCGATGGTTTCAGGATTATTTTCAATAACGGAGCCAAAGCCGGACAGGCGGTTTTTCACATCCATATGCATATCCTGGGCGGTAAAGACAGGCCCTGGCCGATGTAGCATTCATTGTAACATCCAGCAGGCAGTCCACAAGGAATGCTATGAATGAGTTTTACCGTGCAATTTCAGCCTTCATGCAGGATACTTTTGCGACCAGTATATCGGATACAACGTTTCTCCGTCTCCTCGCCGGTACTGCCATTCTTCTGTTCATTATCCTCATTCCTGCCCTGCTTCGACTGATCAGTTTAAAAACGAAGTTAAGAGAAGCTCAGGCCCAAACTCTTCTCGCTAACGAAAAGATAAGTGCTGCAAAAGAGCGAAACATTAAAGACCAGATACGTGTTGCAAAGCTTATCACCCTGATAAAAAATGAAAGGAGACATGGTGCGGAAAAACTTACCCTGCTGGAAGAGGCGAGGGACGAACTCAGCATGCATTTTTCAACTCTCGCTCAACAGGTCCTCGAGGAAAAAAGCGTGCGCTTCAGTGATCTGGGAAGAGAGAAGCTTGATTCGGTACTGCAGCCATTTAACCAGCAACTTCAATCATTTAAACGGGATATCAACGAAATATACCTCAACGATACCCGTGAAAGAACTTCGCTTAAAAGGGAAATTTTACAACTGCGGGAGCTGAATCAACAGATCAACCAGGAAGCGATAAATCTTACCAGGGCTCTTAAAGGAGACACAAAACAGCAGGGCAACTGGGGAGAACTGGTATTAGAACGTGTCCTCGAACAGTCCGGTCTTCGCCAAGGCCATGAATATGAGACCCAGGGCGGTTTCAGAGATCATGATAATAAACTGATGAAACCTGATGTGATCATCCATCTGCCTGAAGGAAAAGATATTATTGTCGATTCAAAGGTGTCATTGATCAATTGGGAGAGATACGTAAACAGTGAAGAGGAAAGTGACAAGATCCACCATCTCACTGAACTGGTAAAAGCCATTAAAGATCATATCAACCAACTGAGCAATAAAAATTATCCTGCTTTAACCGGTATCCGATCGCTTGACTTTGTGCTGATGTTCATGCCGGTTGAAGCGGCTTTTGCCGCAGCATATCAGTATAATGATCAACTCTTCTCCAACGCCCTGGCAAAAAAAATCATTGTCGTCACCCCCACCACCCTGCTGGCAACCATGCGCACTATTGAAAACATCTGGCAGTATGAACACCAAAGCAAAAACTCCGTTGAAATAGCCAGAAGAGCAACGATTATGTACGACAAATTCCGAAGCTTTGTTGAAGACATGGAAAAAATAGGCAAACAGCTTGCTACTTGTCATACAACGTATGATTCTGCCATGACAAAGCTTACCCGGGGTAGAGGAAATCTTGTTTCCCATGCTGAGCAGCTGCGGGAATTGGGGATCCACGTCAAAAAAGAAATTCCGCGGTCAGTCCTGGAAATCTCGGAACTGGAACCGGATAATTCAACCACCGGAAGCCGCCGGGGCGAAGTTGCTAATTGATCAGTAAAATGGTAAGCCCATGCGCATACTATTGAAACAAGAACTTTTTACCACACCACCAACACAAAACTAGAGGTAAACGTGCTGCATCACCAATTTATCGACATTGCAAAAAAGTTCAGCAAAAAACTTGCTATTCATGATTTCTCTACCAACAAAGAGCTGACTTACCAAAAGTCACTCATTGCCGCTCTGCTGCTGTCCCGGATTTTCAGCAGAATGGATAAAGGGTTTATAGGTATAATGATCCCCACTTCCGCCGGTTGTGTTCTAACAAAAATCGGAGTGCTGATGAGCGGCCGAATACCTGTGATGATTAACTATTCAACAGGTGCGGAGCAAAATGCAAAATATGCCCAGCAAAAATGCGACTTCAGCACAATTATCACCTCCAAAGCCCTTCTCGAAAAAATAGAATGCCCCTATGTAGAGGGGATGATCTATATCGAGGATATAATGGATGCCATTTCCTCTGCGCAGAAAGTCCGTGCCGCACTCACTGCCTCTTTACCGGGTAGTATGATCAAGAGACTGGTACATCGCGGAAAAGAGGATGACACTGCAGTGATTTTATTCACCAGCGGCTCGGAAAAAGATCCGAAAGCAGTCCAGTTGACCCATAAAAATATCCTCTCCAATATTGACTCAGTCACACCGATTTTCAAATTCGAATCTAAGGACATCTTTTTTTGTGCACTGCCTTATTTCCACGTCTTCGGACTCACCGTAACCATGTGGCTGCCACTCTGCCATGGCATGAAAATATTGACCTATGCAAACCCTCTGGACTACAAAAAGGTATGTACAATTATCCGGGAACATAAAGCGACCTTTCTGGTGGGTACTCCCAGCTTTTTCTGGGGTTATCTGCGTAAATCGGAAAAAGGAGACTTTGATTCTCTGCGCATAGCTATGGCAGGGGCGGATAAATGTCCGGATTCCCTACGTGACGGCTTTAAGACCAAGCACGATATTACCATCTATGAAGGATATGGAGCAACGGAATGCTCACCGGTTATATCTGCTAACAGTCCGGAAAATAACAGGCCGGGAAGTGTCGGGAAACCTGTTCCCGGCTTGCAGGTTCGAATAGAAAATTACGAGACAGGTGAAAAATCAGGACTGGGGGAAGACGGCCGGATTCTCGTCAAGGGCGACAGCATAATGAAGGGATATTTCAATGATTTTGAGCAAACCTCCCTGCATATCCGCCGTGGATGGTATGATACCGGAGATATGGGAAATATCGACGAAGATGGCTACCTCTGGCATGTCGGTCGCCTCAAACGGTTTGTCAAGATCGGTGGAGAAATGGTTTCCCTGGTGAAGATTGAAGACGTGCTGGAAAAACTGCTTCCTGAAGATGCCCACTGCTGTATTATAGAAATTCCAGACTCCATCAAAGGGGCCAAAATTGTTGCCGTGGTAACCGCTGTTTTAGAAGAAAAAAAGATACTCAAGCAGATGGCAAAACAACTCCCTGCTATCGCCCTGCCAAAAATCTTTCTTGTCTGGGAAACCCTGCCCAAAATGGGAAGTGGAAAAATCGATTTCAGGACCATCTCAGAGATGGCCAGGGAACAACTTACCCGTAAATCGGTTGCTTAATATGGATACGGTATCCTCACCATTTTCTATTGCCAACATCCGGCTGTTTATTGCTTTTCGGATCTTTTTCAATGCCCGCTTCTATTACCCTGTGTTTACGATCCTGTTCCTCGATTACGGCCTCACAATTGAACAGTTTGCGCTGTTGAACACGGTTTGGGCAATCACCATAGTAGTAGCTGAAGTTCCATCCGGTGCCCTGGCTGACATTTTCGGCAGGAAAACCCTGATTGTCATAACATCATTCCTGATGGTTTTTGAGATGCTGGTTATTGCATTTATTCCTCTTGGCAACTCAACCCTCATCTTCTGGGGATTTCTTATCAACAGGGTGCTGAGTGGTCTTGCTGAAGCAATGGCCAGCGGGGCAGACGAGGCCATAGCCTATGATTCCCTGATCGAAAAGGGCTCAGCCAAAGACTGGCCCAAAGTACTCAGTCTACAGATGCGGTTTCGCTCAATTGCATCCATTTTAACCGCGACCACCGGGGCTTTAATCTATGATCCGGCAATCATTAACCGTATTCTCCTCTGGTTCGGATCTTCCCATTCCGTTACCCAGCAGATTACCATGCGCTTTCCGATATATTTGACGCTGCTGCTTGCTGTTTTTGCCTGCATGACTGCTCTCATGATGCAGGAACCCGGCCCAGAAAAAGAACCGGATGAAAAATATAATATTATGAAAGCATCCGCGATGATCTGGCAGGCAGCAAAGTGGATTGCAAGAACCCCCTTTGCCCTGGCAATAATCCTGGTGGGGATGTGCTATGACCATATCCTTCGAATGATCGTCACCATGACCAGTCAATATTACCGTCTCATCGATCTTCCCGAAGCAAGTTTCGGACTTATTGCTTCGGCAATAGCCCTGCTCGGCCTGGTTACACCCAGGGTTGCCGAGTATATGGTCAAAAGATTCAATCCAACTCAGAATATGTTCTGGGTTGCGCTGATCTCGCTCACTGGACTCTTCGGTCTCACCGGTTTCTTCCCTTATCTGGGGATTCTTCCCATGGCACTGATCTTTATTGGCCTTATGCTTGTTTCGTTTTTCACAAGCCATTATCTGAACCAGATCACAGAGTCTCACTACCGGGCGACCATACTCAGCTTCAAAGGACTCGCCTTCAACCTTGCCTATGGACTGATTGGAATATTTTTTGCGTTGCTTATGCAGTATCAGAGAAAACAGGGCCTGATCATCCATCCGGATCAGCAGCAGGATATCATAGAAAATTTTGCTTTCGAGGCTGCTATCGGCTGGTTCCCATGGTATACAATTATAACTCTGGGTGTCATCATAGTGTATTGCGGCTTTAGATTGAAAAAACCAATATTCAGAGATGAGAAATGAACAGTAATGCAACATACTGCCGGGAGGTTATAGACATATGCTGAAACGATTCTCCATCTCTCTTGAAGAAAACCTGCTTGAGATTTTTGATGAACATATCCAGGCCCGCAGCTACAGCAACCGCTCGGAAGCCATCAGGGACCTTATTCGCAAAGCATTTGTAAAAAATGAATGGCAGGCCGACAAACATGTCATGGGTGTAATCAGCCTGGTATATGACCATCACCAGCCCAACCTCCAGGAAAAGATTACAGTAGTTCAACATGATTACCATCACCATATTGTCTCGACCACCCATGTTCACATGGATCATGACAACTGCCTGGAAGTCATTGTGGTCAAAGGCAAGGCAAAAGATGTGCAGGAACTTGCCAATCAACTCACAGCCCTGAAAGGGGTTCGTGACGGTCACCTTGCCATGAGCAGTACAGGAAAATCACTCCACTGAAAATGAAGAAAATCTCTTTCGTCTCTATCCACGGCGGCCATAGCGGTCAGTTTTGCAACCATGCAGCAGACAGTCTTGAAGAAATTGTCCAGCGCTATATTGAAAAGCAGTTTTCCTGGATCGGCATCACCGAACACACTCCTGCCATAGATGAGAACCTCCTCTATCCCGATGAAAAAAAGGCTGGCCTGACCCCTGAACTACTGCTGAATCGTTTTGCTGAGTATATGGTCGAGTGCCGACGACTGCAGAAAAAGTACCGAAATCAAATCCGGATTTTTGCAGCAATGGAAATTGAAACATACAGTGGTTATGAACAGTTCGTTCCCTCCCTTATTGCAAGGTTTCAGCCGGATTATATTGTCGGATCAATCCATTTTGTCAATGATATGGGATTTGACTATTCACCATCAGAATATGATGAAATCGTAGAGAGAGTTGGAGGAAAAGACAAACTCTATTGCCTCTACTTTGATCAGCAGTACGAAATGATCAAGCTTCTCAAACCGTCGGTTATTGGACATTTTGATCTTATACGTATTTTTGATGATGAGTATAAAGACCGACTCCTGAAGCCTGAAATAATGCAGCGAATAAAACGAAACCTGGAGCTCATTAAAGATCTTGACCTGGTTATGGATTTAAATCTTCGTTCTATGGCCAAAGGAGCCGATGAACCATATATCACCAGTTCCATACTCAAAATGGCATATGAGCTTGAGATCCCTGTGGTTCCGGGAGATGACTCCCATGGGATGAGTTCTGTCGGCAATTTCCTGACTGAAGGGATTGAAATCCTGACAAATATTGGTTTTTCTACCAACTGGCGGCTGCCAAAACTGCTCCGTTATTGAAAGAGATTTTTTCATTATCCTCTGTGGCAAACCAGGCAATGGAAGTCAATATGAATAAACCTGATAGAAGTGGCCTCAAAAGAATCATGTGGGCCGGTTATTACTCATATCGAGGTATTCTCGCTGCCTGGAGACATGAGGCTGCATTTCGTCAGGAGCTTGTGTTAATGCTCTTTATGCTGCCGTTTGCTTTCTGGCTTGGAGAGACTGTAGAGCAACAGATACTGCTCATTGCCCCATGCATAGTAGTTCTTTTCGTTGAATTGATTAATTCTGCCATTGAAGCGGTCGTCGATCGGATCGGATCTGAAATGCATGAGCTCTCGGGGAGGGCAAAAGATTTAGGTTCTGCTGCGGTACTGCTCAGCCTGCTACTGGTTGTCCTGAGCTGGGGATTAATCGCCTGGCGTCGATTTGGCGTCGATGTTACGCCGGTCGGCTGACCCTGCTTGTAAAATATCCCAAACTCTTACGCATTAGAGAAAAAGGACTATTTTTTACGCTACATCACAAAAGGGAATGTGTTGACAGTACCGGTACTGACTTGTAGTGTCTGGTTGTAAGAAGTTATCAGAAGTATTTGAGCATTTTCAATGAGATAAATTAAATAATTTACATTTTTATTATTCGAAAAAAATTCAAAGAAGATACCATGAGAGTTAAAACTATCGGCCTGATTATCTGTCTGTCATTTTTTCTGTTTGCATGCAGTGAGGAAAAAAAAGAGAAGGCACCTCCGCCACCCCAAGAAGTTTCCATCATTGAAACAAAAGCTCAGGATGTCCCCCTTTTTCTCGAGTTTGTGGGGCAGACTGCGGGGTTGAAGGACATCGCCATCCGCGCCCGCGTCGAGGGCTTTCTGGAGGGGATTCATTTCCAGGAAGGTTCTACAGTTGAAAAGGGCAGTCTGTTGTATACTCTGGAGAGCCAGCCGTTCGAAGAGAAGGTTGCCGCCAGGATGAGCGGAGTTGCCGAAGTCAAAACCATGCTGGCCAAGACCAAAGGGGATCTGGATCGTATCAGACCACTGGCTGAGTCCCATGCGGTCTCCCAAAGTGATCTGGATGCCGCCGTGGCAGCTTATGAGGCAACGCTGTCTTCTCTGGAAGCGGCCCAAGCCACACTGAGAGCTGCTGAAATTGAACTGAGCTACACTAAAATTAACTCCCCCCTCGACGGTATCATCGGCAGGACCAAGGCTAAGGTGGGTGATTTTGTGGGTAAAGACCCCAACCCTGTGATCTTAAACACCGTCTCTCAGGTGGATACCATCCTGGTGAGCTTTTTTATCACTGAAACCCAGTATCTGGCAGTTGCCAGATCTCTTGCCGAAGCGCTTGCCAAAGAACACGATGAATTGGAAGCTGATTTCGAACTGATCCTGATCGATGGATCTGTTTTTGAACATAAGGGCAGACCTGACTTTGTCGACCGGGAGGTGAATTCCAGCACCGGGGCTATTCTGGTGCAGGCATCCTTTCCCAACCCTGAACTATTGCTGCGTCCCGGCCAGTTTGGCAAGGTCAGGATCAAAGCACGAGTGGCTAAGGATGCCATTCTGATTCCCCAGCGCTGTGTCATGGAGATACAGGGACTGCACAATGTGTTTGTGGTGAATGCGGAGAATACAATTGAAACCCGGGATATCAAGGTCGGATCTAAAGTCGGATCCTTCTGGCTTATCACTGAAGGGCTGAAACCCGGTGAGAAGGTGGTTTTTGAGGGGCTGCAGAAGGTTAAAGACGGTGCCGCCGTCAATCCCGTTGTTGCGGATGTCAAGTTAACAGACCAGGATAAAAAGTGATCAGCTATGGGTGATTTTTTTGTACGACGGCCTATAGTGGCCATGGTGATAGCGATTTTTATGGTCATCGTAGGGGTTGTGTTTCTCAGTGGTCTGCCCATGGAGCAGTATCCGAACATCACTCCCCCCATTGTTGAAGTAAGAGCCAACTACACCGGGGCCAATGCCGTCAGTGTTGAGCAGTCGGTGGCCACCCCGCTGGAGCAGCAGATCAACGGTGTGGATAACATGATCTATATGAAGTCCACCAACGCCAATGACGGCAGTATGACTATTCAGGTCTCCTTTGAGGTAGGCACTGATCCGGACATGAACACCGTATTTACCCAGAACCGGGTCGCTGCAGCCACAGCGAAGCTTCCCGAGGAGGTCAAACGACTGGGGGTGACCACTGAAAAATCCCTGCCCAATATCCTGATGCTGATCTCCCTGACAGCGGACGATCCGCGCTTTGATCAGAACTTTCTCGGCAACTATTCCCTTATAAACATTAAGGATATTCTGTCCCGCATCAAGGGCATCGGCAGGGTCAATGTCATCGGTGCCACCGATTATTCCATGCGTATCAGGATTAAGCCGGACCGGTTGGCACATCTCGGTATATCCGTGCCGGAGATCATTGATGCTATTCGTGCCCAGAGTGTGGTGGTGCCGGGTGGTAAATTCGGTGCAGAACCTGCTCCACCGGGTAATGAGTTCACCTACACTGTCCGCATGCCGGAACGTTTGCAGAGTGAAAAGGAATTTGGCGAGATCGTTATCAGGACTACTCCTGATGGGGCTCAGGTAAAAGTCAAGCATGTTGCCAAGGTGGAACTTGGGGTGGAAACCTATAACGCCAGGACCCGGCTCAACGACAAGCCCTGTGCCATGATTGCCCTGTATCAGGCGCCCGGTTCCAATGCTGTAGCCCTTGCTGAAACAGTGAAGACGACCATGGCTGAGTTGTCCACATCCTTTCCCAAAAGCATGCAATATGACATTTCTCTTGATACAACCACCGCCATTACAGCCGGTATTAATGATATCGTAGAGACGCTGTTCATTGCCCTGGGGCTGGTTATCCTGGTGGTTTTTATCTTTATTCAGGACTGGCGGGCGGCATTGATACCCACCATTGCCATTCCCGTTTCTCTGCTCGGCGCCTTTATTGTCTTTCCGATTATCGGCTTTACCATCAATGTTCTGTCCCTGCTGGGGCTGGTGCTGGCCATCGGCATCGTGGTCGATGATGCTATCGTGGTGGTGGAGGCGGTGCAGGTCAATATAGCAAAGGGTATGACACCCAAAGATGCCACCCGGGCAGCGATGAAGGAGGTCACCGCTCCTATTATCGCCACCACCCTGGTGATGGTGGCAATATTTATTCCGGTGGCGGTCATGGGTGGGATTACCGGTCTGCTCTACCAGCAGTTTGCCATCACTGTAGCGGTATCGGTGGTTTTTTCTTCCATCAACGCTCTCAGCCTGAGTCCTGCGCTTTGCGGATTGTTGCTGCGCCCCCCCAAGCCAATGGGCGGGCCGCTTGGGGCTTTTTTTCGCCTGTTTAATAAGGGATTCGATAAAGTCACCAATGGTTACACCAGATTTACCCGGGTTGTGGTCCGCAGGATTAGTATCGGCATTATTTTCATGCTGGTGCTGACAGGTGCGATGGGCTATTTAGGGAAGTTGATTCCTGGCGGCTTTATGCCGAGCGAAGATATGGGCTACCTGATGGTCAATATACAGTTGCCCGATGCCGCCTCCCTGCAGCGATCCGATGTGGTGGTCAAAAAGGTGGAAGCAATCATCAGAGCACATGAGGAGGTCGAGTATGTTACCGCTGCCACCGGCTTCAGCCTGATTTCCGGCAGTATGTCTTCCAATGCCGGATTTGTTTTCGTATCCCTTATAGACTGGGGCGAGCGGAAAAAAACCGCCAACGACCTGGTGGCTGCATTGAACCGGGATTTTCAGATGCAGGTGAAAGAAGCACAGGTCTTTGCCTTTGGTCCACCGCCCATCCCCGGACTGGGAAGTGGTTCCGGTTTTACCATGATGATTCAGGATCGGTCAGGAAACAGCCCGGAATACCTGGCAAAGCAGACGGCTGATTTTATCGAGGCAGCTCTGGCACGACCCGAAATTGGCTCCATGTTCACCACCTTCCAGGCCAGCGTCCCCCAGCGCTATATGGAAATCAATCGTGATAAAGTGCTGAAGGCCGGAGTTGCGCTGAACGATATTTACTCCACTGTGGGTGCTTTCCTTGGCGGTTCCTATGTCAATGACTTCAACCGCTTTGGCCGGCTCTACAAGGCCTATATCATTGCTGAGCCGGAGTACAGGCTCAGCGAAGACAAGATCGACCTGTTCTTTGTCGAAAATGCCAAGGGTGAATCAGTCCCTTTAAGCGCATTTGTCACCATCAAGGAGAGCAGTGGACCGGACTTTACAACCCGCTTCAACCTCTATCGTGCTATAGAGCTTACCGGAGGGCCGGCCCCTGGTTATACCTCTGTTCAGGCAACGGATGCACTGGAAGAGGTGGCAAAGGCGTCTCTGCCAGCCGGTATGGGCTATGCCTGGAGCAACATGTCCTTCCAGGAGAAAGAATCCTCTGGATCGGGAGGAATGGTATTGGTTTTCTCCCTGCTCTTTGTGTTTCTCATCCTGGCTGCTCAGTATGAAAGCTGGACCTTACCCATGAGTATTCTCCTGGGAACGCCCTTTGCCATTTTTGGTGCCTTTGGGGCCTTGTATCTGGCCCGCATGACCAGTACCAGCTATGAGCTGAATGTCTTTGCCCAGATCTCCCTGGTTATGCTTATCGGCATGGCTGCTAAAAATGCCATCCTGATCGTCGAATTCGCCAATATCGAGTTCCGCAAGGGGCTGTCGCTCTTTGACGCCGCCATGAAAGCGGCCACATCACGTTTCCGTCCCATCTTGATGACGGCCTTTTCCTTCATCCTGGGGGTGCTGCCCCTGGTGCTGGCCTCGGGTGCCGGGGCCGAAGCCCGTGTGGTCATGGGTGTTGCCCTGCTTGGCGGGATGACTCTGGCGACATTGTTAGGCGTATTTTTTTACCCCATGCTGTTTGTTTTTATCGGCAAGCTTGCCGGCTATGAGAAAAAAAGGGAAATTCAAAAGGAAAAGGCATAGATAACCAATGAACAGACGTATATTGAAAATAAAGACTTTCACGCCAATTGTTATGGTTCTGTTATTTCTTTCGGGCTGTACCCTTGGACCGGATTTTAAGAACCCTGCAGCCAACGCTCCCGAATCCTATCGGACCCCGGTGACGGTTACCGACGGTGTTGTCGACCTGAAGTGGTGGGAGCTCTTTGATGATCCGCTGCTTTTTTCCCTGGTGACGATGGCGCTTGAAAACAACCGAGATCTTAGAATTGCCGTCAGCCGCATCGAACAGGCGAGGGCCACAGTGGGATTTATCAGGGCCGATCAGTTCCCACGAATAGATGTCGAAGCCGGGGCAGTCAAGGGTAACTACAGTGGCGGATCCCGGTCCCCTGATACCAACTCTACCGTTTACCTGGCCGCTCCATTGAGCTGGGAGATCGATTTCTGGGGAAAATTTAAACGCTCCACCGAGGCTGCCCGGGCTGAATTGATGGCTTCTGAATATGGGTTGAAGACCGTTCAACTGACCCTGACTGCTGATGTGGTGTCCGGTTACTATCAACTGCTTGACTTTCACAGACGGTTGGCAATTGCCGAGGAAACCCTCAACTCCCGCATTAAGAGTCTTGATATTATCCAGCAGCGTTTTGATAAAGGCATTATTGCTGAACTCGATGTCAACCAGGCCCAGGTTCAGAAAGAAATCGCAGCCGGCACTATTCCTCTTTACAAGCGCTCCATTGCCAAGACGGAAAACGGCCTCAGTATACTGCTGGGCCGCCTGCCCAGTGCTATTAAAGTACAGAAAAACATGACCGGGCAGCAGCTGCCGCCGGATATCCCGATGGGAATACCGGCCGATATTCTGGAACATCGCCCGGACATTATCCAGGCGAAATACCAGCTTAAGGCACAAACAGAGAATATTGGAGTTGCCGAGGCATTGCGCTGGCCGGCCATCTCACTCACTGGAACTCTGGGTGGAGCCAGCACTGAGCTTGGCTCGATCGTCACTGATGGTGGAGTCTGGTCGGTGGGCGGCACGCTGTTGGGGCCGGTTTTTGATTTCAACAAGAATAAAAGAGGGGTGGAGATTGAAGAACAAAAGATGCAGCAGAGTCTTTACCACTATGAAAACACTGTACTGAATGCGTTTCGGGAAGTGGAAGATGCCCTGATTGAGATTACCACCTACCGCGAAGAGCTGGCCGCCATTGACCGTCAGCAGCAAGCCTCGAAAAATGCCAATGAACTGTCTAAAGAACGATACGACAAGGGCGTGAGCAGCTACCTCGAAGTACTCGATACTGAACGAACGCTCTTTTCTGCAGAATTGCAGTTATCCCAACTGCAGCAGCAGTACATTAACGCCTATGTCGGACTCTACAAGGCTCTTGGCGGCGGCTGGGCTGACAAAGCGGATTGGGAGGCAAATGGTTCTCCTGAGCAGCCTTAAATGATGTAGCATTGGCGGTTTCTAAAACCGGAATACACCAGGTAGCCAGGGTGGAAATAACTGTAAACTACAGGAACATCTAGGAAATAAAAAACCCGCAAACCGTTTCCAGTTGCGGGTTAAAAAGACTTTAATGGAAGTCTCTTCTCTGGACTAAAAAATGGTGCGAATGCCGGAGCCACATATATTGATATATATATTATTATTACGTGTAATTAGCCAGATATTATCTTTTCATTTTTCCCTAAATACCCTCTTTTGTACCCTCATTGTGCAGTAGTATCTTGACATGATCGGCCTACTAAAACCAAATATTTACCCTGAAAATGTCAAAGGACCGGCTCCTAATGAACAACAAGTTTACATTTATTGATTATATATAAGCTGATCTACAGACAACTCAAACAATCTACCTTAAACATTCATTCCTCAGGAATAATTTCCACGTCATAATATTTCTACGTCTACTACTCAGTCATTTCTGAGATTCTCTGGAAGCAGAGATAATCTATTGTGCTCCATTTTAAGCTGTTTTTTCTTGGAATAATGTTGATTTTAAAAAGTGCAGAAAGACTCCATTAGCGGCAGGGTTTTTAGGCAAGATCAGCTATGACCTTCACAGGAATAGTGTTAACCCGGCACTTTTAGGATCAATCAGTACCTTGTCAGGAATGAGGATATTATTACGGGTTGTTCTCCAAACTTAGCCTTGCCATGGGATTTCTTTCATGATTTTAAAATAAAATACTCACACCTTATTGCCAACAGTACTACAATGTCATAGCTTATTCTAAATACAATTGTTAGGTGTTTAGCTGCAGTGGTTAGAGGATGAAAAATTAACCCCTATTTGTTCTCAATCGTTGCATACCATTATAGGAAATCTCTTCGTCACCACTTTAACGGTCTTGGGGGTGCTTCATGTACCAGGAACGCATACAAGCCCCGGACCTAATTCAATAATTGGAGGACAGTATTCCCGATTATTATCAAAAACCCCTCCCCTGATAGACCGTTTATTCTATGTTGAAGAAAACACCATAAAGAGACAAGGATACGAGAGGTTTCCCAAAATCAATTGAGCGGGGGAACAACCATGAAAGTTAAAACACTGACAGATCTAGAGATTGATCTGAATCAAGAAACACTCGACAATTTGAAATTACGTCTTCAAGGTCAGGTACTGTTATCTGGTGACACAGGATATGAGCAATCCAGAACCGTTTGGAACGGCATGATCGATAAAAAACCAGCGCTTGTCGTGCGGTGTCTCGGCATAGTCGACGTAATTACGTGTGTACAGTTTGCAAGAGAACACAATCTTTTACTCTGTATCAAGGGTGGTGGGCATAATATTGCGGGTCTTGCAACGGCTGAAGGTGCCATGATGCTCGATATGTCACTTATGCATGGAGTGTGGGTAGACACAAAGCGAAGGATCGCCCACGCACAGGTTGGTTGCTTGCTTGGAGACGTGGATCGCGAAACACAATTGCATGGATTGGCTGCTGTTCTCGGTTTCGTCTCACGTACCGGCATAACAGGACTTACCACAGGTGGTGGTTTTGGTTACCTGACAAGGCGTTGGGGGTGGACGTCTGACAACGTTGTTGGGATGGATCTTGTAACAGCCGATGGACAACTGGTACGAGCAAGTGAAGAGGAGAATGAAGACCTCTTTTGGGGGTTACGTGGAGGCGGTGGTAACTTCGGCGTTGTGACGGGCATTGATTATGCTCTTTATCCCGTCGGACCAGAGATCGTCGGTGGCCTTGTTGCCTGGCCTGCAAGTGAGGCTTCCGGTGTACTCGACTTATATCGAACCCTCATAGAGAAGGCTCCACCAGAACTTACTCTCGTCGTCCTTATGCGCCCGGCTCCCCCTGCTCCCTGGCTACCAAAAGACATGCATGGGAAGCCGATCATAGCCATGCTCGCTTGTTACAGTGGAAATCCCGCTCAGGGCGAGAAGGCTGTTGCTCCCATTAAGTCTTTTGGCAAGCCTATTGGCGATATACTCATCCGTAGGCCCTACGTCCAGTTACAATCACTGCTTGACTCTACACAACCTAATGGCCGACGATACTACTGGAAAAGCGAATATCTTCCCGATATCAAACCCGCCCTGTGCGAGAAAGTCATTGAGCATGCCGCAAAGATCCCATCGCCTCACTCGGCCATGATCTTGTTCCAACTCAAAGGTGCTCTAAATAGCCTCAAGGATGACCACTCTGCTGTTGGCAACCGTGACTCGCGTTATGTTGTCAATATTGCAGGATCCTGGGAACAGGCTGGTGACGATGCGGTGAACGTTGAATGGGCACGGGAAGCATGGGCCGACACGAGGCAGTTCTCTACCGGTGGCACATACATCAATTTTTTGACTGAAGATGAAG
Source organism: Desulfobulbaceae bacterium UBA2775 (assembly GCA_002352445.1). Classification (GTDB taxonomy): domain Bacteria; phylum Desulfobacterota; class Desulfobulbia; order Desulfobulbales; family Desulfocapsaceae; genus Desulfomarina. The sequence goes on along the minus strand of DEIL01000185.1, from coordinate 8,016 downwards.
GTCCCGACCGTGTTGAGGCGGCACTTAGCAGTGGGATTCAACGGCTTGCTGAAATAAAAGCGAAATGGGATCCGGAGAACGTGTTCCGCACTAATCGCAACATTAAACCAGTTTGAGACGCTGGGAATATATTGAGGTGGTAAAATGAACGTAAAAACTCATACGATTTCAAAAAATGAAGCGGATGGAGTCAGTATTTTAGAACTCCGACAAGCGATTCAAAAAGAATATCATGAGGTGGCTCAAAACCCTAGCAAAGGATTTCATTTTCATACAGGCAGAACCCTGACACGAATTGTGGGCTATAAACAGAAATGGCTTGAAGGGATTCCAGAAATAGCTATCGAGTCATTTGCCGGGACAGGTAATCCATTAGCAATAGAGGCCATTAAACCTGGCGAAAATGTAGTGGATATTGGTTGCGGCGCTGGAATTGACACGTTTATTGCAGCAAAAAAAGTCGGTTCAACGGGTAAAGTCATTGGCATTGATATGACTGAAGCTATGCTGACAAAGGCACAAAAAGCCAATCAGGAAATAGGTCTGGGCCAGGTCGAATTCAGAACAGGATTTATGGAAGATCTCCCGATTTCAGATGGTTGGGCAGATGTAATCATATCTAATGGTGTCTTTAATTTAAGCCCCAATAAAGAAAGGGTTTTGCAAGAGATGGTGCGAGTACTCAAGCCTGGTGGTCGTCTGCAGATTGCAGATATTATTGTTCAACAAGAGGTGCCCGAGAGTGCAAAGCGTAAAATTGACCTATGGACTGGCTGAATAGCCGGTGCTCTTCTGGAAGAAGAACTGAAACATTTTGTAGTTTCAAGTGGTTTTGTTGACTTTGAAATTACCTGGCGTGATGAAGTGTTCAAGGGTGCACCACAAGCTAGCAGTGCGGCGAATTTTGGAACTTTAGGGATCAATTTCAAGGCACGAAAGGCGGAGATTTGATGTTGATATGAACTGTATCGAATTACTTTTTCTGTGGAGCAGGAAGAGTAATGACATATCTAACCATGAGCTGGGAGACGGCAGTGGCTGCACAAGGGATCGTTTGTATCATTGAAAATGACGAGAAAAGGCTTGAGGAACTGGAAAATATTCTGGCAAAAAACGGTTACACAGTTATCCGGGTTGCAGCTAACGACAGCTCATTCACAACCATTGTGGAAACGGAACCAGACCTGGTTCTGCTAAGTGCACACATTACGGAAATCGATCTGTATGAACTTCTTGATAAGCTCAAAGCCGACAAACGAACTATTGATATCCCCGTAATTTTCACAACAATACTAGAAGACGTTGAGACCCGTGCTAAAGTAATCAAATCAAGTGATGACCTGGTCCTTGAGCCATTCGATGAACGAGAGGTTATTGCTAGGATCGAGCGTCAAATTACGGTTTCGAAGGTACGTATGGCTCTGCGCGAGTCTGAGGCTAAATTTCAGTCGGTGATGGAATCAGCAATCGATGCGATAATTTCAGGTGATGCTGAAGGTAACATTCTGTCCTGGAACAAAGCAGCCTCCGCGATGTTTGGATTCACGGAAACCGAGGTGCTTGGCAAGCCAATAGAAATAATTATCCCCGAGCGTTTTCGTAAACCCCATGCAGAGGGAATAAAAAGAGTAAGCTCGGGAGGGCCGAGCCATGTGATCGGCAAAACCGTGGAACTTGCCGCCATTGGCAAAGGTGGCGATGAAATTCCGGTCGAGTTGTCGCTGGCAACCTGGTTTCTTGATGACAAACGTTATTACACCGGTATCATCCGAGATATCGGGGAGCGAAAACAAGCGGAGCAGAAGTTTCGGTCAGTGACCGAGTCGGCAATTGATGCCATCATTTCTGCTAACAAGAAGGGAGAGGTAATAAGTTGGAACCAGGCCGCTACCAGAATACTTGGATTTACTGAGAAAGAAGCTATCGGTCAGCGTCTTGAATTGATTATCCCAGAACGGTTCCACGAGGCCCATCGTAATGGTATGGCCCGTTTTACCAAGCATGGCAAAGCCCATGTAATTGGAAAAACGGTTGAACTGGCAGCGCGAACAAAATACGGAGAAGAGGTCCCGATAGAGTTGTCTCTTTCGACCTGGATGGTCCGCGATGAACGATACTACACTGGAATCATTCGTGACATAGGTGAACGCAAACGAGCCGAGAAGGCCCTTCAGCAGAGTGAACAGGAGCTTCGTGAAAAATCGGAGGAAATGAAGAAAAAGAACCAAGAACTAGAAGCCACGTTGAAACAACTCAATGAAATGCACAATCAATTAATCATCCAGGAAAAGATGGCTTCCTTAGGCAAGCTCAGTGCGGGCATGGCTCATGAACTGAATAATCCCGCTTCTGCTGCACAGCGCAGCGCCGCACATTTGCAGGATGTGTTTTTGAGGTTGCAGGAAGTGCAAGCAAGGATGGGTTCAATTACTTTCGATGAGCGGCAGATAAAAAAGTTCGTAGAGCTCGATAAGATTGCCAGGGAACGGGCACATGAACCTATCGAGTTGAACGTCCTTACCCGTACTGAAAGAGAAAGCACCCTTGAACAGTGGTTGCAGGATCAGGGGAACCTTGCTTCTGGTGATGTGGTGCCAGCTTTTGTCAACGTCGGTTTCGAGCGAGACGACCTAAAGGATCTGATGAAATCATTCAATGAAGAGCAATTTCCTACCGTCATCGAGTGGTTGGGCTTCAAAATCACGATATATAGTCTGGTTGGGGAGATCGGAATGGCCACCGGGCGCATTGTAACCCTGGTTAAGGCTCTCAAGACCTATACATACATGGACCAAGCTCCTGTACAATCGGTAGATCTTCGCAAAGAGCTGGATAACACACTCATAATTTTACGAAGTAAATTGAAAATAGGTGTCGATGTTGTTCGCGAGTATGCCGATGACCTCCCGGATATAGAAGCCTACGCAAGCGAGTTGAACCAGGTTTGGACGAATCTCATCGACAATGGGATCGACGCCATGGAGGGCGCTGGAACCATGATTATCAGAGCAAAACGGGAGGATCCTTGGGTCGTGGTCGAAATTGAGGACAATGGCCCGGGAATATCTTCGGAACATTTGTCGAAAATTTTCGATCCCTTTTTCACGACCAAGGCTCCAGGAAAGGGAACGGGACTTGGGCTGAATTTAAGCCGAAATCTCATCGTTCGGAAGCATCAGGGGAAAATGTCAGTAAAGTCGAAACTCGGATCCACTTGTTTTACCGTTCACTTGCCGATGGATTTCAAACCTGCTGAAAAATCAAATAATTCAAGGAGGGTGGTAAATGACTAAGCCAATTATTATGGCAATCGATGATGAACCGCAAGTGCTCAACGCAGTCGCTAGGGATTTGCAGGTACAATACCAGAACGATTACCAAATCATGAGAACTTCCTCGGGTAACGAAGCAATGGAAGCAGTGAAAGAGCTTAAACGAAGGAATCTTGCCATTGCACTTTTCCTAGTTGACCAGCGAATGCCTGCAATGAGTGGTATTGAGTTTCTTTCAGAGGCTGTGAAACTTTATCCAGAAACTAAAAAAGTTCTGTTGACGGCCTATGCTGACACCGATGTTGCCATCACAAGCATCAATTCAATCAACCTTGATTATTACCTCATGAAACCCTGGGACCCTCCCGAGGAGAGTCTCTATCCTGTCCTTGACGATTTGTTGAGTGACTGGATGAACACTGTGCCGATACCCTATGGCGGTATTAGGGTTGTAGGCACTCTCTGGTCGGCCAAATCGCACTACGTCAAAGATTTCCTTGCCCGTTGCCAGGTACCATATCAGTGGTTGAATATTGAGAAAAGTAAAGAGGCAAAAGAACTTCTTGAATTGGATTCCGGTAAAGATTTTCGGTTACCGACATTATTTTTTCCAGATGGCAGCATTTTGGTAGATCCTGAACTCTCAACCTTAGCAGACAAGGTGGGGATGGCTACCCGTGCTCAAAAACCGTTTTATGATCTTATTATCGTTGGTGCAGGTCCCGCAGGACTAACTGCAGCGGTATACGCTGCATCTGAGGGATTGAAGACGATCGTCATTGAACGGGAGGCAGCAGGCGGACAAGCCGGTACCAGCGCCCGTATCGAAAATTATCTTGGCTTTCCAAATGGTATCAGCGGCGCCGATCTGACACGCAGGGCGATCACCCAGGCAAAACGTCTTGGAGCAGAGATTTTAACCACCCAGGAGGTCAGCAGTCTGAGGATTGAAGGTCCATACCGATATGTCAGCCTGAAGGACGGAACCGAGCTAAGCTGCAAAGCCCTCCTGATCTCGACTGGTGTAGCTGTACGGCGGATTAATGTTCCAGGTATCGATAAATTAACTGGAGTTTCGGTGTATTACGGAGCTGCAACCTCAGAAGCAGTCTATTACAATGGCAAAAAAGTTTATGTGATAGGTGGGGCCAATTCCGCTGGACAGGGAGCAATGTTTTTAGCCCGTTTTGCCAGCGAAGTCGTATTGGTTTACCGGGATAAATCGCTTCAGAAGAGCATGTCTACCTACTTAATCGATCAAATCAGACAAACCGAGAATATTACGACTCTCGCCAACACTGAATTAACCGCTGTCGAAGGCACAAAATATTTAGAAACCATTACGTTAAAAAACAACAAAAGTGGAGAATACATTTCTGAAAGGGCCGATGCCGTCTTTATTTTCGTAGGTGCTGTTCCAAGCACGGAAATAGCCGGAGATCTTATTCAAATGGACGGGGGGAATTATATCTACACCGGTCCTGACTTGTTTAATGATGGCAGTCGACCAAAAAATTGGGCATTGACTAGAGATCCTTTTTTCCTTGAGACCAACGTTCCTGGTATTTTTGCTGCAGGCGATGTAAGGCATGGCGCGGTTAGACGAGTGGCTTCTGCTGTGGGTCAAGGTGCTGTTGCCGTCAGCCTGATCCATAAGTATCTGGAGACTGTCTGACTCTGAACTGCTCTCACAAGTCTGGACCAATTTAAGGAGGATTGTTTGTTGGAAACTGCAAAGGAAATCACCAACGAAGATTTTTTATTACGTTCCATTTCTGATGGCACCTCTTCTGAAACCGGTTCAGAATTTTTTCGAGCCCTAGTCAAAAATCTCAGCCAGACACTGGGAACTTATGGTGCTTGGGTTACTGAATATCTTCCCGAAGTCAAGCGATTGAGAGCACTTGCTTTCTGGCTGGGTGGGGAGTATGTCGAGCATTATGAGTACGATATCCAGGGGACACCGTGTGAAAAAATGTTCAGGGACAAGAAATATTTCCACGTTCCGGAGAATGTTGTTGACTTGTTCCCGGGTGATCCGGATCTTACCAAGATAGGGGCTGTGAGCTACATCGGTTTCCCCCTCCTCGATCCACTAGACAATATTTTGGGCAACGTTGCTGTTGTTGACACGCGCCCGATGCCTTATTCATTTCGCAATCTTGCCTTGTTCAAAATTTTTGGTGCAAGAGCCACAGCTGAAGTTCTCCGCTTGAACGTTGAGGCCATTCTGCAGGAACGTGAGGAGAAGTTGCGGGGGATATTTGAGGGCGCGATGGATGCAATTGTCGAATTGGATCAGGATTTTCGGATAACAATGTTGAATCCTTCTGCCAAAAAACTTATTGGTAGACAAGACGATAACATTATCGGCACGATATTTGAGCCTTTACTGGATAAAAATGATTTTCTTCGATTCACCAATTTCGTTAGAAAACTGAAAGATCGTCAGCGTGCTGATCGTAAGATCTGGATACCCGGTGGTTTGACGGTTGTAAACATTCAAGGCAAAAAGATATGTACCGAAGCAACTCTCTCTCAATTAGATATGCTTGGGGCACCTTATTATGTACTCATTTTCAGGAGCGCGGAAGAGTTATACGAAGCCGAGAAGATCATCGCCTCTTTGAAAGATGAAACCCATTATCTTCGAGACGAGATCAAATCATTATGCGATCATGGCGATATAATAGGCCAGAGCCAGTCATTTCAGCAGACGCTCAAGCTCGTTTCCGAAGTTGCTCCTACCGATTCAACGGCACTGCTCTACGGCGAAACCGGCACTGGTAAGGAGTTGATAGCCCGTGCCATACATGCATCCAGTCAGCGCAAGGATCGCCCGATGATTACGGTCAACTGTGCAGCTATCCCGGCCTCGTTGATCGAGAGTGAACTTTTCGGCCACGAAAAAGGAGCCTTCACCGGAGCCACCCAGCGACGAGATGGACGTTTCAGCCTTGCTGACGGAGGTACAGTTTTTCTAGATGAAGTAGGGGAACTGGACATGGAACTTCAGTCTAAGTTGCTTCGTGTGCTCCAGGAGGGAGAGTTTTCACCGGTAGGTAGTTCCCTTACGCTGCGGGTTGATGTACGGGTAATTGCTGCGACAAACCGTAACCTATCCCAAGCTGTTCAACAAGGGACCTTCCGCACGGATCTTTACTACCGGCTGAGCGTGTTTCCGATAACACTCCCGCCTCTGAGAGAGCGTCGCGATGATATCGAGCTACTTGCTTCTCATTTTGCCGACAAGTATGCTTTACGCATGGGAAAACAGGTTTCGCCACTCTCCTTCGAGTTTGTAGAGCGACTGAAACACTATTCTTGGCCGGGCAATGTCCGTGAACTACAAAATGTGATTGAGCGAAGCGTAATTACTGTCCGCCACGGGCACCTGAATCTCGATTATGCTCTACCCGAGACGGCCTTACAAAATGAAGCTACTGAACCCCGGATAGAGAATGTTCCGTCAGGTCAGCTAATGACGATCTTGCAATTGAGGCAATTTGAAAAGAAAAACCTGGTGCTGGCCCTGCAGAGAAGCAAGTGGAAGGTAGCAGGGAAAAATGGTGCCGCTCACTTATTGGGGATGCCCCCGTCGACACTCCAGTCCCGCATAAAAACCCTGGGTATTGTGCGGTCCAGCTAGTCAGGGCGAGAGCAGTCACGGTGCCAAAAAATCTTACACTAGTGCGATTGCAATCAAGGCACCATAAAGGGCTGCAATTCACGAAATTTCGTTAACTGAACTCATGAGAAATCGTTGATCACGAAAAATCGTTTTTCTCCGATTGCTTGCATATAAAGCTATCATATTGTTTTTATTATGTATTATATTTTTTCTCGAAATGGCACGTATCCTGATATGTAATGCATAAACCGCGTCACTCATGACAGCGGTAAGGACAACCAAACAACTTGATTGGAGGTAAATATCATGGGACAGCATGCAAAAGTAGACGAAAGAACAAAAATAATCAACGGTGTCAAGGTAGATGAGCTTTTTGGAACCATCGATGCCGTGAAGAAAGCCCCGGTTATCGCAACGTTCAAATTCAGAGCGGAAAACCAGTGGCAGGATGGCGGACATAACCGCACCACAATAACAAACTTCTATGGTACGCAGCAGGATCATGAACACCAGAATTCGTTCGTGCTTGATGCTGACGAACCTCCTCTCCTGCTCGGCCGCGACAAAGGACCTAATCCGGTTGAATACCTCCTCACAGCATTAGCGTCATGCGTGACTACGTCTATCGTTTATCATGCAGCCGCCAGAGGAATTACCATTCGTTCGATGGATTCAAGGCTGGAGGGTGATCTTGACCTCCAGGGATTTCTTGGTATTCGGGATGATGTTCCACGAGGATATAAGGAAATTCGTATGGTTGTAGACATCGATGCCGACGGTTCTCCGGAAGAACTCGAAGAAATCGTTAAACTTGGACCAACTTACTCCCCAGTTTACGATACCATCACTCGGCCTGTACCCGTATCGGTGCAGCTGAAAAAATAACTTTTTCCCGGCTGTGCGATCGCCGGCACAGCCGGCTGTTTTTATTGTTATTCTGATACATAACATGACCAGCCCCACATGACTATTTCAGTTTTATATTGCGGATTAATGATTGCCAGTCCGAACCTAATTTAATTGACATTTGCTCCAGCTTGATATTTTTCCTGATGGTCTACTGTCGAATTTCAGGCCTCTCGGGTTGACCTTATTCCTGTATCTCTTCAAATT
>DEIL01000247.1:11283-14679 GCA_002352445.1 Desulfobulbaceae bacterium UBA2775 | reverse complement strand
GCATACCATAGCTGAAAAAGAGTCCAGCAGAGCGGCACAAAAAAGAGGACATTTCTGGAGATCTTTCCCTCCGGATTACGACCACCAGTATCCGCATCGGCAAGCATATCCTGCAGTTTTTCATCGGGTAACGTATTTTCAGTGGGGTTAGTCATATCGACGACTTCTCCTTCTGTTTCTGAGAAATTCAATTGTAATCATCAACATCCCACCGGCGTTAAAATACCTAACCGGTGGTGAAGAACTGTCGACACGATTACAAACGTATCCGTAATTCATTTAAAGTAATTTTCGGAAGTGGCAGTCACACTGCAGATTCGCTGGCGGGCTTATACTGTACACCCTTGCCGGTAGGAAACCCGATACAACAGGAGCCACATTCCGGAACATGGCAGAAGCAAAAAACAGGGAGTGTGCAGCCCCATGATGCAGCTGCACACCAAAACTCAAACAAACACAATTAATTACATTAAGCCTGCTTCTTTATAATACCTCAAAGCACCATCATGCAGAGGTGCGGAAAGCCCTTCATTAGTCATTGCTTTCATATCAAGAGTAGCAAATGCCGGATGAAGTTTTTTAAAGGTTTCAAAATTATCAAATACAGCTTTAACGATCTGGTAAATAGTCTCTTCAGGTACATCCGAGGAGGTTACAAAGGTTGCGGCCACACCAAAAGTGTTGGTGTCAGTATCAGTTCCCGTATACATCCCACCAGGAACAACAGCTTTTTTATAATAGCTGTTTTCGGCAACAAGCTTCTCAATCTCGGGCCCTTCAACACTAACCATAACGGAGGCACAGGTTGTGGTAGCTTCTTTAATGGACCCACTTGGGTGACCGACAGTGAAGACCATTGCGTCAATCTTGTTATCACAAAGAGCTTTTGATTGTTCTGCAGATTTCAGCTCAGAAGCCAGTTTGAAATCTTTTTTTGTCCAGCCAAGAGCACCCATTACAACTTCCATAGTACCACGCTGACCGGAACCGGGGTTACCGATATTAACTCTCTTGCCTTTAAGGTCTGTGAAAGTTTTAATTCCGGAATCGGCACGTGCCACAACGGTGAAAGGCTCTGAGTGAATAGAGAAGACGGAACGAAGTTTCTTGTTGGGACCCTGCTTTTCAAACTTGCTGGTGCCGTTATACGCATGGTACTGCCAGTCAGACTGAGCAACACCCATATCAAGCTCACCTGCTGCAATGGTGTTCAGATTATACACAGAACCACCGGTACTCTCGACAGTAGCTCTCAGCCCATGCTCTTTCTTACCCTTATTCACCAGACGGGCAATTGCTCCACCAGTCGGATAATAGACACCAGTGACACCACCGGTACCAATAGTGACAAAGGTCTGGTCTGCCGCCACTGCACTGGTCGCGGCGCCAAATGCGGTTACAAAACCAAATGCGATTGCTGCCATCAAAGATACTTTTCGTTTCATACTTTTTCTCCCTCATTATATTGAGTACTATTAAGTCCCTGGAATTTAAATACAATACCAGGAACATAAGAACGCCCCACCCAGACAACCGCGAAGCATTATCCTAACACCGAAACACAGGTTTAAAAACGAACAAAAACCAATCTTTTATGACACAACAATTTAGTCAATATGTCAAGGGTTTTCAAAGTTCACCCATCGATTTTCCACTATCTTTTTCAAAACGGATCCAAGGATTTTTTTCGCGCCACAAAAACAGTACTTCAATAGCCGCAAACAAGATAGAATTCTGTGCTATAATGCTTACTGTTTTCAACCGTGGCAGAAAAAAAACTGCTGTGGTAAATTGCCACGGTTGATGGTTTCATAAAAACATTGAATTTCAGATAACGGAATAAAATGAGCATTCAAAAAATATACCAATATCCCGACCCCGTTCTGCGAAAAAAAACGGAAAGAATAAATGTCTTCGACGAAAATATTAAAAAGCTGGTTGAGGATATGGTGGAAACAATGTACGACGCACCAGGCGTCGGGCTCGCTGCACCCCAGATAGGAAAATCAATCAAGCTTATAGTGGTTGATATCACAGAAGACCCTGAGGGTGAGAAAAAGTACATGGTAATGATCAACCCTGAAATCACTGCCCATGAAGGGAGCCAGCTGGACGAGGAGGGTTGTCTCTCGGTTCCTGAACTCACAGCCAATGTGAATCGATACAAGGGAATAACAGTTTCTTATCAAGACCTTGAAGGTAATTCCCTGGAATTGTCCACTGAGAACCGTTTTGCCGTCGTCCTGCAACATGAGATTGACCATATAAATGGTGTTTTGTTTCTTGACCACCTCAGTTCACTGAAAAGGAGTCTCTACAAGAAAAAAGTAACAAAATGGTTGGTAAAAAATTAGGAGACAGATATGTCCAAGCAACCGTTACGAATCATTTTCATGGGAACTCCCGACTTTGCCGTACCAAGCCTCCAGGCTCTGGCTGACGGCCAGGACGATGTAGTGGCTGTTGTCACCCAACCTGACCGGCGAAAGGGCAGAGGGAAAAAGCTCGCACCACCACCTGTAAAATCGCTTGCTGAGGCCCTTGATATCCCTGTTCTACAACCACTAAAAATTAAAACGGAAGAGTTTCGGAACGGACTGCTCAGCTACCAACCGGATCTGATTGTCGTCACCGCCTACGGCAGAATTTTACCTCCCTCCCTGCTTGAACTAACCCCGATGGGCTGTATTAATGTCCATGCCTCACTTCTGCCTCTCCACCGGGGGGCTGCTCCTATCCAGTGGTCTGTAATCAAAGGTGACAGAGAAGTTGGTGTTACCATCATCCGAATGGACGAAGGCATGGATACCGGAGATATGCTGCTCCAGGCAAGCATCACATCCGCACCGGACGAAACAGCAGGTACTCTGTTTAACAAAATGGCACAACTAGGCAGTGAGACTCTGCTCAAAGCTATAAAAGGATTAAAAGATGGTACTATAGCTGCAGATCAGCAGGATCATGATATGGCAACTGAAGCCCCGATGCTGAAAAAATCCGACGGTTTAATCGATTGGGAAAAAAATGGAGAAGAGCTCGAATATCTTATTCGGGGCCTTGATCCGTGGCCGTCCGCCTTTTGCATTTATAAAGGTAAACGTTTACGTCTTTTCAGGCCGGAGGTTGTCTATAGGGAGAGCGACGCTCAGCCCGGGACCCTTCTCAAGGCCGATAAACGAGGTCTGCTTGTTGCCTGTGGAGAAAACACTCTTCTTATAAAAGAGGTTCAGCCGGAAGGAAAAAAACGCATGACGGTCGAGGCTTTTCTCTGCGGCTGCTCACTGAAACCTGGAACACTCCTAAGCCAATGATAGCGTTGTAAAAAGTCCCCTGCTTCGTCATTTCCGCCTGCACGGGAATGACGGAATGGCGAAATATCTGGATTTTTACGATTCC
>DEIL01000247.1:7675-11171 GCA_002352445.1 Desulfobulbaceae bacterium UBA2775 | reverse complement strand
ATCTGGGTGATTTTGAGTTTCGAGTGGAGAAAAAAAATATCCGCTCCATTGGGAGCTGCAAAATCACAATTTGCAGTAAACGCAGACAGGAACTACGCACTCTCCCGGCGCTGTTGAATATCCTTGACCGAAGCGGTCTTGATGATACCGTTGCTACCAGATCAGCTGCAGTTTTTACTGCAATCGCTGAAGCTGAGGCTAAAGTACATAGCATTGCAGTAGAAGAGGTACATTTTCATGAGATAGGCGCCCTTGACACCGTTATCGATGTCGTCGGCACCATAACCGCACTGCAGCAGCTGGGAATACAAAAACTAATCTCATCTCCCCTGCCTCTAGGCAGAGGGTTTGTCAACTGTGACCATGGCAGGCTGCCCCTGCCGGCTCCCGCAGTGTGCGAGATTTTACAGGATACTCCTGTTTACGGGATTGAAATCAATCAGGAACTGGTCACACCTACAGGAGCCGCATTAATTCACACCCTGGCAGATGAATTTGGCCCCATGCCGCCCATGACCATCACTGCAACCGGTTATGGTTCAGGCACCCACCCGCTGCCCAATGACCAGCCTAATCTATTGCGCATGATTACCGGTTATGCTCAACAGGTTGATGAGAACCAGGTCGTAGAGGTGATTGAAACCAATCTGGATGACTGGAGCCCTGAAACCTTTCCCTTTCTCACCGACAGGTTATTTGCAGGCGGAGCACTTGATGTCAGCCTGACCTCCATCCTGATGAAAAAAGGCCGACCGGGTTTTACCCTCCAGGTCATCTGTTCCCCTGTTCATGCATTAGATTTAAAGCATATTATCCTGACTGAAACCAGCACCATAGGGTTACGTTTTCGCAAAGAAGAAAGATACACTCTTGCCCGTGAAGAGGTCAGCATTGCCACCTCCTGGGGAGAAATCAGAGCCAAAAAGGTTCAAACCCTTTCCGGGCCGGTGATATATCCGGAATATGAAGAATGTAAAAAGATTGCCGACCGGCATCATATTCCGCTGCAGAAGGTATACAATGAAGTGCGCAGCAGCCAGGAAAGGTCGGAGCAATGAATCAACTCATCATGGCCCTGGCAACCGGTTTTTACGTTGGCATGATACCAAAGGCGCCGGGTACCTGGGGGTCTCTTGCTGCACTCGTTCCCTGGTTTTTTCTAAAAGATCTCCCCTTACCGGCATACCTTACCGTTTTAGCAACTGTTTTTATCCTTGGTTTTTTCGTATCCGGTTCCGCCGAGAAAATTCTTGATCGCCCTGACGCCGGCCCCATTGTTATTGATGAAATCCTTGGAATGTTCATCACCCTTACTCTCGTCCCACCTCATCCTGCTGCCTGGATTCTTGGTTTTATTCTCTTTAGAATCTTTGATATCTTCAAACCCTTTCCGGTATCATGGTTTGACCAGCGAATCCATGGAGGAATGGGTATAATGATGGACGATGTTGTCGCGGGAATTTACGCTTTGAGTTCATTGCAACTGATATGGTTTATTATCGGCTAAGTCCCATGCAAAACTTTTACAACGACGACACCGCTTGGCTGGAAAGTACGGCCGGGGGTCGAAGGTGTGTTGCCACAACAATCCACAGCTTGCAAGGACGTTTGGCAACACCCCTTTTACCCCCGATCTTTGGGTTAGCAGTAGCATGATTTTCATTTAAAAGGTGGGGAATATACTGGTGAATGACGTGAAAAAATGTTCCTCCTTCTCTCTTTCTATTGCCATACCTTTTTGTGTTCTGCAGCCGCCATTCACACCGTCCCCACTTTATTGCGCATCACCATCAGAAAAACCAGAAAAACTTCCATTATGAGAGTTACGGGTGGCAGCTACAGCAGCCAGATTGCTCAATTATATCGGTTCGGATGAATACAGATGAATAGGCTGTTGGCAGGAAAAGAACTTGGTTGTTACTGTTTTTTTACTAACAGTCTAATTTATATACGACGCAAAGATAATGTATATAAATGTAAATAGTCTCGTCTAAATCCATCTGCTGACATTCGCAAATATACTAAATATTTCCTAAAAACCTTTTCCCCAACCATGTTTATCGCTTCAGCCTTATTCTTTTCAAGATTTTTATACCAAATACGACATGTTCTTTCATAATCATTACGTCGATTTTGGATTGCCAGAAGCTCTAACTCGTCTGGCAGTGAAAGAAGAATTTGGTCAATTGTTGGCAAATCGCTTCCTGGGAAAATAGTATCAGTAATAAAACTATGTAAACGCTTACCGGGTTTACTATATGCTATAAATTGAATTGACATAATTCCTTGTGTTTTCAATAAGTTAAAACAAAAATTAAAAAACCTTGAATACACTTCGATTTTTTCCAGTTCAGAATCTTTTTTTGAAGCAAAATGTTCTAATGCACCAATCGAGATAATTGCATCGAACAAATTATTGTCTTTGTAGTCATTCCAATGTTGATTAATTACTTCGAGTCCGCTTACATTTAAAGAATCTATATATTTTTTTTGAGTCTTGCTAAGAGTCAGCCCAGTTACAGTGTTAACTTTGCTTTCTTTAATTCTTTTTAGCAATGCACCCCAGCCACAACCAATATCTAAGACTCTATCCTTACCAGCAGCATCTGCTGATCTAATATGGTGGTCCAGTTTTCTCATTTGAGCATCGTGGAGGTTGGTCTGTGTAGGGTCATCCCAAAATGCGCAGGAATAAACCATATCCGAATCCAACCATAGTTCATAGAATTCATCAGAAACGTCGTAATGGTCTTGAATATTTTCCGGTGATGCTCCGTGGTAGTGTGTTGTAGCCATGTTCATATCGTTGTTACCTGCCCAATAAAAATAATAGTTATAAGTGGCTATTTATGGTTCATCCGACTAAAGCGTACTTTGTCTCATGAAGCGCCATTATTTTTAATTTGAAAAACTCAATGTCTCGAAAACCATATGCTTGTCGTTTCATCGTTTTTATTTTGTTATTTGTTCCCTCTAAAGGGCCAGTACTAATTGGAAAATCGTAGTAGGCAAGTATGCCATCTCGATGTTTTTTTAGTGTATTCGAAAACTTCTCCAACATAGGTAAACCCGACTCTTTAGCCATTGAGATCCAACTATCAAGATGCCAGGAAGCGGTGGATTTATCATCCCAGTCCCAAAGCTGACGTAAATCTTCCTTCATGTAATAAGCCGTTGCTAAAGGCATATTAAGAAGGAGTGCATTCGTTAGTCGTTTAAATTGGTCTTCCTTTTTCATGAGATTCTCACGAGCCGTGAGCAAAAGCCAGCGGGAACCTTTTATGACTGATTTTTTCAGACTTTCTGTCGTCGCATTAAATAACATCCTTCTGAAAGCAGAAAGTTTTTCGTTGAATAGTTTGATTACGTGGAAATGATCAAATACTATTTTTGCATCAGGAAGATTTTCAGTCACTGCCTTTATGTATGCTGGAGACATGTCAATTGCCACCGCTTTAATTTGGATATTTTTCTTGCTTTTGATTCGCTTCCAGAA
>DEIL01000247.1:3237-7602 GCA_002352445.1 Desulfobulbaceae bacterium UBA2775 | reverse complement strand
GTTTTTATAGCGTTTTTTAAGATATCTCTTTTGTATACCTTTCACCATATCCCAACTGAGACCCAAATGGACGGAGACATCCTTGATAGTCATGTGTTTGGATAATTCCAAAACATATCTCTCCAAGGATCTGGTATAGGTACGCATGGGATCAGCAAAACCAATATTAACCTGACGGATTGTATGACAGCACTTGCACTCAACCCTGGGGATTGCTGTTTTGATGTAAGTGGCTTTTTTCCCAATCGGTATGGCATGAAACCAGCGTAAAGTTGCTCCATCGCGAATCACATCCTTTCCATTACAACAGGAACATCGGAGGGAGAACGGTTTTTTCTCAATTGTAAAAATCGTGTTCCCCTCGTTATACTGGGTACGAACATAATCGTACCCTCGAATACTAAAGGCGTGGTACAGTAAACTTGTGGACATGCTTTACCTCCTTATTTAGTTGGTGGTTCTTCTAATTAAGGAAACTGCATGTCCACTTTTTTTCAATTAAATTTTTTAAAAGTACGCTTTAGTCGGATGAACCCTATTTATGAACTTCAACAATTTTGACAAGGACATAGACAAGATCATTGCGTAATCTCAACGACAGTTCAAGGTCTCAAAACCTACAGTTGAACAGGTAACAAAATCAGTTCTGGAGGATCCAATTTATTTGGCGAGTTAGGGCTGAATCTGGTTGAAAGATTATGTAATGAAAACATTTCGTTGGTTGGAGCTGGTATAACTGAATGTGCCCGTCACGGTTTAAAATCGAAATCGACTGAATAATACCGTAGCATCCAGGGGTTTTTCATAGTGCACATGACCTCCATCTAAGCCTCCAGATCCTTTCATTCCTTATCTGACCTTGTTATTCTGGATCTCTGTGCCATAGCCCTCGTATGTTTATTAGACGACAGTAACACAAGATACAATATACGAATAAATAGTTTATACATTGTACTACATGGAATTACTTTGTTGGCGTCGATCACTTCTTCTTCTGTCGTGTAACACCTTGTCCCCAAGGTGTGTTTTTAACGGAAAACTCACTTTCTTCACTTTACGCCAATCATTGCCACGCATGATTATTTCTGCATATTGTTCTTTTATGTTTTTGCGGTTTTTATATATTCTTTGCAGATATAGTATACGTTCCAATCTAGATAAATCTTTTTCACTGAGATTCATAGTTGCTTCAACCCAGATATCAACAATATCAATCAGATTTTGTCGTGTAATTGGGTGAGCAATTTGTCGAATTCTTTTAATCGAACGGATAGTGTTATGTGATTGATTATGACTGTTCAAGTAATCGTCTATTACGTTTTTCCCCTCACCGTCATCAGCTAAAATATCCACAATACCCATATCATACAACTTATTTGCACTATATGTTTTACCACTGATAATAAGACGTTCAGCCATTGCAGGGCCTATTCTGCGAGCAAGTAGATTATATGCACCCATTCCTGGAAACAAATTGAATAAAATTTCGGGAAAACCCATTTGTGAGCTAAGTTCTGCGACAATGACATCACAGGACAGGGCTGCCTCAAAGCCACCTCCAAGGGCCTGTCCCTGTACCAGAGAAACAGTGGTGATTGGCAAGTCAAGGTTGTTAATATTACTATACACCAAATCTACACATTTATAGGCGTACTCCCCTAGCTTGTCTTCTTCGTTATCATTGATACATTGCTGAAACAACTGCAGGTCACCACCCAGATTGAAGATTCCTGGTATTTTTGATGCCAGGATAAAATGTCGAAAAGGCCAAATGATGTCTGGAGGTTGTTTCTGGTAATTGGTAGTCAGTTGTTGCTGAAGTAAAAGCAACTCATCAAGTAGAGTAGTGTTCATGCATGGAGATGGTGCAGGTTGCATCCAACACCAGATTGCACTAGTCCCAATATCATATCTCGTCGCGAATTGCGTGTAAGCAACATTTGTCTGGTTTTCAGATAGTTGACTAGTATCGTTTAAATATTGTTCCGTTTTCAAATCTGGGTTCTCCGTCGCGGGGTCAGGAACTGATCGAACCTAGTGTTAATAAAAAACATTGGGGCTGTCAAGGACACGAGAAATATTCTTTTTTCCACTTGACTTTACTTATCATAGATGTCACTGGGCAGGGAGCTTTGATACTGCCACCACCAACACTGATAGAGAGGACAAGTTATTTATATGAACCTCCTCCTCGCAAGGAGTCCTGTTTGAAAAAAGAACAAATCTTCACTTCATAATTGTGAAAGCATTTCATGAGTGTTCATTGGTAATAACGTTTACGTCCACACGTTGGAAAAAGGTATCCATCTGGCCATTTTGCCCAGAAGAGATTTTCCCGGCATCAGGTTTCTGTTCCGTATAGGTTTTGAAAACGATGCAGACTGAGACCTTGCGGAAATTGTATTTTATTTTTGGGCATAACAATATCTCCTTGAAATAGTTTAAGGACATTATGAAATGCCAGTGGTATCATATAGCGGAGTCTCTGCAATGTTTTACATAAAATTGAACTTTAGTGGTATTCAAATTTTAAATTACAATTTTAAATTACAATTTTGCAGTTAACGTTGCGGTTATTAATATATAATAAAAACTCATTCAATTAAAAAAGGTAGTAGATATGCCGTTAGAAAAGATCACCAAAATCATCACTAAAGTTAGTGGTTGTGATCCTGAAACAATCAAGCCAGATGCTGAGCTTGAGGCATTGGGAATAGATTCATTAAAGGCAATGATCGTATTGTTTGAAATTGAAGAAGCATTTGACATTGAAATCCCTAACGAGATCATACCATCAATAGTAACTGTAAACGATATCCTGAAAAGATTGTAACTCACTATCTCAAAAACAAAAAATGAATTTACTATGAAGCACCGTGTATTAGTAACCGGCTTAGGTATTGTCTCGTGCATGGGGTTAAATCTTAAGGCGTTCTGGGATGAAATAAAAAAAGGGCGCTCCGGTATTAAACCATTTGATTTACCAATTGAAGGTACAAAGATGTCTGTAGCTGCGACTGTAAAAGGCTTTAATCCAGAAAAATATTTCTCAGCAAAAGAGCTCTCTTTTTTAGAAAGGTGTTCTCAATTCGCAATAGTCGCAGCAAGAGAAGCTATCTCTGATGCTGGCCTGGTTATTGGTGAACGCCCCCTTATGAATGCCGCATCCATTGTGGGTTGTGCTGGTGCCGGTCAAGAGACATTTGACGAGGCCTCCTACCGTTTATATAAAGAACACCGCTCCCGAGTTCATCCGCTCTCAGTGCCAAAAGGAATGGCTTGTTCTGTAATAAGCCAGGTGAGTATACATTTAAGAATTAAAGGACCTGCATTTTTAATTTCCACAGCATGCGCATCTGGAGCTCATGCACTCATTCAGGGCGTATCTATGATTCAGTCCGGAATGGTTGATGTTGCTCTTGTCGGAGGGACAGAAACCCCATTTAACTACGTCCAGTTAAAATCGTGGGATGCTTTACGAATCGTCTCAAACGATACTTGTCGTCCATTTAGTAAAGACCGTAGTGGTATGGTTCTAGGTGAGGGTGCAGGAATGTTAGTACTGGAATCAGAAGAACATGCAAAAAAACGTAATGCCAATATTTATGCTGAAATATCTGGCTACGGCATGACATCAGATGCCGGACATATGACACGACCTGATGTTTCCAGTGTTGCAAATGCAATGAAAAATACGTTACGTAATGCTGGTATTAATGCAGATGAAGTTGATTATATTAATGCCCACGGTACCGGTACGCTGGTAAATGACATTGCAGAGACAAAAGCTATTCATAAGGCATTTGGTGATCATGCAAAAAAACTCACTATTTCGTCGACTAAATCAATGCACGGGCATGCATTAGGAGCCACAAGTGCACTTGAATTGGTGGCAACTACCCTTGCATTAAAAAATAGTGTTATACCGCCAACCGCCAACTTTACTGTTGCTGATGAACAATGCGACCTGGATTATGTCCCTAATGATGCTAGAAAACAAAACATAAACACTGCATTATCAAACTCTTTTGCTTTTGGTGGATTAAATGCGGTGGTAGCCCTAAATAAACACGCATAAATCCCTATTGTACCAGAATGTCTAAAAAAGTTTTCTCAGTACCCATGAAACTCGGCCACTTTTTCTTCCTGGTGATGAATCGGGTGGTCCTGTTCAGGAAGTACTGTTTGATTGTTTTTATTCAACAGAAAACCATCATCTGCAAACAGCCTGAGAGGGATTCGATTGACCGTAACGAGAAGACCCGTGAGTGAAATGTTCTCTCCACTCACGGGTTTGTGATTTTTAAGGAAGCTCTATCTACCTTTGAAACAATTTAAAAAATTCACATGTTGTCAGTCTTTTCC
>DEIL01000247.1:0-3192 GCA_002352445.1 Desulfobulbaceae bacterium UBA2775 | reverse complement strand
CTACTCCTCATATAATTGTTTTGTCAATACGCCTTATCGTCAGCAAGATCCTTCATATCTATTTTTCTGGAATCCATCTGACGCCAGACATAGATAACGTAAGCCAGAACAAATGGTATCATAAATGCAACATAGGTCATCACAGTCAAGGTGTAGTGACTTGAGGAAGCATTATATATGGATAGACTTGACTGCAAATCCACCTTGGAGGGGTAAAAGGCGGTATTGTTGAATGCGGCGGTAAAAAAGATTGCCAGACCAACGAGAACCGTCCCCAGACCACCAAACCATATGCCGTTGGTTCCAGCGGCAAGACTTGTACGAAGAACACCCATAACAACCAACACAACACCAACCAGCAGCATCCCGAGAACAGCAGGCATTGCCAGCAGATTCCCCAGATATTTAAAGGCGACCATGCTCACAACCCCGTTCTCATCAAAGCCGTAGCCATCAATCACCAGTAGAGCTACCAGCACGTAGAGGAGAAATGGCAGGGAACAGAGAAAACTTGAAAGACAAGCCTTTCTCAACCGCACCTCAAGCTCGGGAGTTTCTGTAAAATTAATATTATTTACCAGATACATGGCCCCAAGGACCCGGGCATTGAATACCAGAAAGAGCCCGAGAGACAGATTAAAGAAAGAAAAAGCTGCTTCAAGACCCCTGAGCTCGTTGGTCCAGCTGACCTGATTCATGCTGTTTAAAGTAAAGTTCGAACCTGTAAAAAAGGTGCCAACCGCCACACCGATCAGAAGGATACCAACCGATCCGTTTATGAAGAGAAACCCCTCATATACATTTTCACCGAGAACGTTACCCGGTTTTGTACGATACTCATAGCTTACCGCCTGAACAATAAAGGAGAAAAGAATAAGCATCCATACCCAGTACGCACCACCAAAACTTGTGGCATAAAACTTAGGAAAAGCTGCAAAAAGAGCTCCGCCAAAAAGAACCAGGGTGGTAAAGGTCAACTCCCATTTTCTGCCAAGTGAATTGATCACCAGTGATTTTTCAATTTCACCCTTTGCCACCTGCCAGAGCAGAGTCTGACCGCCCTGAACAAAGGTCAGGAAAAGAAAGAGGGCTCCCACGACCGAGCAGATAATCCACCAGATCTGCTGTAGTGTTACCAAATCCAAATTACCAATCATTTTACACGCCCTCCTCCGGCCCTATTTTGATCTGCCTGAGCATAATTTTGATCTCCGCAAGCAGCAGTACACCAAACAGCACGAAGAACATAAAGAAAGTTGTTTTAACGTGCCCCACTGCAATATCAGTTGTTGCCATTTTTACTGGCATTAAATCCTGGATAGCCCACGGCTGACGACCAACTTCAGCTACAACCCAGCCCAGCTCTGAAGCTGTTAATGCGAGGAAAAAAGAGAAAAATCCAATTACCAGCAGCCATGTCTTATCTTCCAGAGTTTCCTTATAGGAGAAATAGAGATAGAGCATCAGGAGCAGAATAAAAAATGATCCAAGGTAAACCATGCCATGGAAAGAGTAATAAACAGTGGCTACCGGGGGTACAACCTCTTCCGGAGTATCAAGATAGCCAAAACCCAGATAGTCCTGATTCACCTTGAAACGCTCCGTTGCAGCTGCCTTTGCCTGGTCATCACCTGCTTTTCCTGCCTCTCTTATGGCAGCAAAATCTGCAATAGCAGCCTTTCCTTTCACCATCTTGTCGGCAACAGACATTATACCCTCAGCCTCGTTACCGTAAACTAGATCTTTAATTCCGGGAACAAAACCGTTTAATTCACGTTTGGCCATAATTGATAATCCCTTTGGGATAGAGATTTCAAAGGCAAACGGTTCCTGTCCGTCACCAACTCTCTTACCGCTGGTCAATATCCCCAGGGCAACAATATCTGCCCCTCTTGCTCCTTCAAAGAGTCCTTCATATGCAGCCAGTTTCATGGGCTGAGTCCTGGCATTGTTAAAAGCTGACTCATCTCCGGTAAAAGCGGTAAACAGGGATGCAAGAAGGCCAAAAACCGAAGCTACAATGATCGATTTTTTTGCCATATCCACATGGCGACCTTTAAGCAGGTAATATGATGATATGGTAATTACAAAGAGAGAACCAACAACAAAACTTGAGCTGGTTGTATGGGTAAATTTGGCAATTGCAATTGGAGAAAAAAGTACTTCCCAGAAATTCTGCATCTCAAATCGGGCGCTGTCAGGATTAAATGCCATCCCCACCGGATACTGCATCCAACCGTTGGCAACCAGGATCCAGAGTGCTGAAAGATTTGAACCTATGGCGACCATCCAGGTAGCAAAGAGGTGAAATCCTTTTGAAGTTCGATCCCAGCCAAAAAACATCACTGCAAAAAAGGTTGCCTCTAGAAAGAAAGCTAAAATACCTTCAATGGCCAACGGTGCACCAAAAATATCCCCAACCATCCAGGAGTAATTGGACCAGTTTGTACCAAACTGAAATTCCAGGATAATTCCAGTTGCAATACCAATGGCAAAATTTATACCAAACAGTGTCATCCAGAATTTTGTCAACCTTTTCCACTCCTCCTTTCCAGTACGCACATACATCGTTTCAAAAAATGCACAAAGAAACGACAGCCCCAAAGTGATGGGAACAAAAATCCAGTGATACATTACTGTCAGGATAAACTGTGCCCTCGCCCAGTTCACCAAGCTCAGATCAATCTCACCCATCTTTACATCCTCCGTTAATAATTAGTGCCTTACTCAAAAACTTCTGTAAGAAAAAACAAAACGCTGAGAAAGGTCGTTTAAAATTATATGGTTAAATATATTTCCATGGCACATATCCAGGTATTCTGAAATTCCGACTAATTCTGGTTATTTCCTGCCGACCTTGTTAACTGGTTAATAACATGGTCAGCCCTTTGTTGATCAGTTGGAAAGTTGGTTTTGAGATAGTTTGGAAAAAAGAATAATTTCAGTACAGCAAACATGATTATCAATTTAATAATTATAATTTTCCACAGGGTTTTGCCCACCGTCATCCGGGCAAAACCATCCCGATAAAATTTATAAAGTCGTACAGGGTATTCTGAGACCATACCACACCCTTATTTAGTGCCTTACTCCAGAACTGCTGTAAGAAAAACAAGAAATCGAAGAAGGTCGTTTAAAATTATATCGTTGATATATACTTCCATGGCACTTATCCAAGCATTCTAAAATTCC
>DEIL01000129.1:6805-23288 GCA_002352445.1 Desulfobulbaceae bacterium UBA2775 | reverse complement strand
TATCTTTTACCTCTTCCAGGCATTGGCGCAATCCAACACTATCTTTTAGTATATGGCCGGTGGTAGTCATACGGCCGGTATCGAGAGCATTATCATAGCGAAACTGCCATCGGTCGAAACCTCCCTTGGTACACAATTCGTCAACCATGCTCTCCATGGCAAAGTTAGACTGGTTGACACCAAATCCACGAAATGCTCCAGCGGGGGGATTGTTTGTATAGTAGGCACTGGCGATTACGTCCACATTCGGGATATGATAAGCGGAGGCGGCATGGGTTCCGGTCCGGGCCACTACCGCTCCTCCCATAGAGGCATAACCTCCTGTATCACCAAGGATTCTTGCCCGGAGAGCGGTAAGAATGCCGTTTTCGTCACAGGCCAGTTTGTAGCTCAACTTCATCCGGTGCCGTTTAGGGTGCATGCGCAGTGAATCAGGACGACTCAACCGCACTCTAACTGGGCGCTGGAGAACCATGGCAGCAAGAGCAGCATGGTGCTGAACTGTGAGATCTTCCTTTCCGCCGAAGGCCCCCCCTGCCGATATGAGAACCACATCAATCTTCTCTTCATCCAGGTTGAGTATTGAGCTGATCTGACTGCGATCATGATACAGTGCCTGACTCTGAGAATAAACAGTCAGCCCACCTTTACCGTCGGGCTTGGCAATAGAGGCTTCGGGTTCCAGAAAGGCATGTTCCACAAAGGGAGTTTCAAACTCGCCTTCAACCATATGGGCGGAGCGAGAAAAAACATCCTCTATTGTTTCACCACGGCAGATAACAGTTTCTTTGAGCAGATTACCGCTGTCGTGGATCAGCACCGGGGAGTCCTCTGATTCGGTCATTTCTGTAAGCGGTTCAAGAACCTCGTATTCTACTTCAATCTCTTCGACCGCAAGGCGGGCAATTTGTTCACTTTCAGCCACTACACAGGCAAAGACGTCAGCAATACATCTGGTAGTTTCACCTTCAAGTACCATCATAGGCCAGTCTTTAACTGAAATACCCTGGTAGCGTTTTCCAGGGATGTCAGCTCCTGTAAACACCCGGATAACGCCGTCTATTTTCTCGGCCGCCGACACGTCAATACGCCGGACGACAGCCCGGGGATGTTCACTGAATTTTAAAGCTCCGTGACACATTTCAGCAATTTTCATATCAGCCACGTATGGGCCAGTACCCAATGCCTTCTCGTATGCCTCAACTTTTGGATAGGAGTAACCGATCCCGGTGCGTTTTTCCCAGTCAATTTCAAGGTCTTCACGCAGGGCTTTGGCGGCCAGCATTATGCCATCGATAATTTTTACATAACCGGTACACCTGCAGATATTGACTCGTAAGGCTTTGATGACATCTGCCCGACTGGGATCAGGGTTGTTCTCCAGCAATATTTTTGTTCTGGAGATAATGCCCGGCGTACAAAAACCACACTGTACTGCACCTTTTGCCACAAAGGCCCTACCCAGCGTACTCCGTACTTTTTCAGAAAAACCCTCGATAGTGATAACAGATTTTCCCTTCACCCGTTTCATTGATGTGGCACATGCCAGAGCCGGCTTACCTTCAAGTTCGACCATACATGCGCCACAGGCTGCCTGCCCTGAACAGCCGTCTTTCACTGAAACAATCCCCTTCTCATCGCGCAGGTGATGTAGGAGAGACATTTTTTCATCACCTGAAAAGGATGTCTCCTGGCCGTTCAGCGTGAAAGTAATCATGTTATCCTCCTATCTAATCCGTGCATTGTCAGCCATAAGCATGGCTTCAAGGGTATCTGCTGGATATTTCGCTTTGCCCAGCATAATCATGGCAGCAATAATATAAGGTTTGTAGCTGGCCTCCATGTACATGGGTTTGCGGTATCTGTCGAACACACTGGCCTCAACTTCCCCTTCTTTACAGCTTACACCGGTGATATCTGCAGGCAGACAGTGCATATACAGGGCTTCACCCTCATGGGTGGTCGACATTAGAGATTCTGTACATTGCCAGTTTTTATGTTGAGCATTTTGTCCGAGCAGTTCTTTTTCCAGAGTATCGATCCCTTCAAAGTCTCCGTTGCCGTATAATTGGGTACGGCTTTCCATAGCCGAAAATGGTGCCCAGCTTTTGGGATAAACAATATCAGCATCGGCAAATGCTTCTTCCATGGAATTTGTTTTGGTAAATTTGCCGTTTCCTGACGCTGCATTTTTGACGGCAATTTCCTCTATTTCGGGCATTACCTCATAGCCTTCAGGATGCGCCAGGGATACCTCCATACCAAACCTGGTCATTAGCCCGATCACGCCCTGGGGAACGGACAACGGCTTACCGTAGGAGGGACTGTAGGCCCAGGTCATTGCCAGCTTTTTACCTTTGAGATTTTTCACGCCACCGAAATGATTGATCAGGTGAAGCATATCGGCCATGGACTGGGTCGGGTGATCAATGTCACACTGCAGATTTACCAGAGTGGGGCGCTGTTCGAGTACTCCTTCCAGATATCCCTGCTGTACAGCTTCAGAAACCTCGCGCATGTAAGCGTTGCCTTTACCAATATACATATCATCGCGGATACCGATTACGTCAGCCATAAAGGAGACCATGTTGGCTGTCTCACGCACCGTCTCACCATGGGCGACTTGAGATTTTCCTTCATCCAGATCCTGCATAGTCAGTCCCAGCTGATTACAGGCGCTGGCGTAGCTGAACCGTGTCCGGGTGGACTGGTCGCGAAACAGTGAAATTCCCAATCCACTGTCAAAGAGGCGGGTAGAGATATTTCTCTGTCTGAGACCACGAAGAATATCAGCCACAAGAAATGTTGCCTGAACCTCCTGATCACTTTTCTCCCAGGTGAGCAGAAAGTCGTTTAAGTACATGTCCTGATAGTTTAACTGGGCCAGCTCTTCAATAAGGGATTTTATCCTTGCGTTATCCATTAGTTTTTCTCCTTTTTTTTAGTAGTGTCTTGTGATCTTATAGATGACAAATTCGTAAAAACTCAAATTCTGTGCTCTCTCCCGCTTCCGCGGGAATGGCGGTGTACGGGTTTTTTTACAACGCCATCACGGAATAATATGAGTACCAGCACCATGAAGCACAGCTTCTTTTATAAATTCAGGCGAGGTGATAATAACTTCCTTTCCACCTGCTTTAAGAAATTTCAATGCTGCCTGCATTTTGGGAAGCATACTGCCCGGGGCAAAATGGTTCTGCTCAATATAGGTTTCGGCTTCGCTTACTGTCATAGTGGCAATTAATTGTTCATCAGGCTTACCGAAGTTCAACGCCACCTGCTTCACCGCCGTTGAAATAATGAGCAGATCAGCATTCAACTGCCCGGCCAGTAAACTTGAGGCCAGATCCTTATCGATTACCGCATCCACTCCTTCAAGATCTTTGCCGTTCCGCACCACAGGTATGCCGCCACCGCCGGCGGCGATTACGTGATAACCCGCTTCGAGTAACGATTCTATGACCGGCCTTTCGACGATTTCACACGGTGCCGGAGATGGAACAACACGGCGGTATCCTCTGCCTGCATCCTCAACCAGAGCCCAGTCCGGATAATCTCTCTGGATATCCTCCAATTGATCCTCCTGGAAGAATTCTCCCACCGGTTTGGCTGGAGATTCGAACGCAGGATCTTCTCTGTCCACTACCACTTGAGTGACAATGGTTACGCACTGCCCTGCAATGTCCTGGACAGCGAGCTCGTTGTTCACTGCCTGCTGGATCTGATAGCCGATGGAGCCCTGGGTATCTGCCACAACGTTTACCAGGGGGACCAGGTGGAGACCGGTTGCCTGACGGGCAACTTCCGACCGCCGCATAATGAACCCCACCTGGGGGCCGTTGCCATGGGATATCAGTACCTGATATCCCTGGCTGATGAGATCAATTACATGCTGTACTGTTTCTCGAATCGCCTGGTGCTGATCCTCGACGGTCTGCTGCTCTTTGCTTTTGACCAGCGAGTTGCCGCCAATGGCGATAAATGCTAATTTCGCCTTCATAAGAAATTACTCCTTTTTACCAATGTAAATAAGAGGTAATGCTGCGTAGAAAGCTGCACAGGTAACCAAATCAGCTTTCCATGTCTTTTCGTTGGGTGCATGGGCTTCTGCCTCTTTCCCCGGTCCAAATCCGACACAGGGAATACCGAACATTCCCATGATGGAAACACCATTGGTGGAAAAGGTCCATTTGTCGACATGGGGAGTCTTTTCGAAAAGTCCCTCGTAGGCTTCAGTGCTTGCCTTGGTAACCTTGTGATCTTCCGGCAGAACCCAGGAAGGGAAATAGCAGTCTGTCGGGTAGACGAGTCCGGTATACGAGGGCCTGTCATAGGTATACATGGAGACTTCCGCCTTGGCGTCCTTGACTGCAGGTAGTTCCCTGATCTGGTTCATGGCCAGTTCCCCGGTCTCCCCTGCTGTAAGACGGCGGTCGATCGAAATTGTACATCCATCAGCAACAGCACAGCGGGAGGGAGATGTGTAGAAAATTTCAGAAACCGTCAGTGAGCCTTTTCCTAAGAAAGCATCTGTTGTCAGTCGTTCGTGCAGTTGTTCCAGCTCACCCAATATTCGGCCCATTTTAAAAATGGCGTTATCTCCCCGCTCCGGCGCGGAACCATGGGAACTGATACCTTTGACTTCGACTTTAATTTCCATGCGACCGCGCTGGCCGCGATAAATGCCGCCATCGGTGGGTTCGGTAGAAACGACGAACTCCGGTTTAAGGCCCAGTTCCTTTATGATATATTGCCAGCACAGCCCATCGCAGTCTTCTTCCTGAACCGTCCCCACAACTACCAGAGTGTAATCGCCTTCCAACCCCAGATCTTTAATGATCTTGCCGGCATAAACCATGGAAGCCATACCTCCTTCCTGATCGCTTGTACCACGCCCTCCTATGGTCTCTTCGTCTTCGTAACCCTCATACGGATCGAATTCCCAGTTGTCACGGTTGCCAATGCCGACTGTGTCTATATGAGCATCCATGGCAATGACGTGCTTTCCTTGGCCGATTGTACCAAGTACATTGCCCATGGGATCAATCTCTACCTTATCAAAACCGACTTTTTCCATTTCCTCTTTAATTCTGGCCACAACGGCCTTCTCGTCACAGCTTTCACTGGGAATGGCCACCATCGCCCTTAAAAAAGCTGTCATTTCAGGTTTGTACTGTTCCGCCAGTTGATTGATTTTAGCAAAATCTAATTGAGACATTTGTGTTATCCTTTTGTTATATTTTTATTAGTATCTAACTCCCGAAATCCTGTTATGAAAAGCAGGGAAATCGTTATTTGATATCAGTTGTCAGTGCTCAGTTATCAGTAAAAGCATACTGATATTAATTTGTCTTCCTGATAGAGTTTCTGAGCCCCACGAGCATTGCAGAGAGTTCTTTTGTTTCCTGAATCTATTTTTTACCAACTGCTGGTTCGATATAATTAATTTCTATCCCAATATAAATTTGTGTTCTTAATTCTCCACAGGAACCTATTGAATATTGTAGAAATCTAGAAAAATATTTTTTAGAATCCCGTTCCACACCTTCTGCTATATTGCTTGGTATTGATAACTGCTAACTGACCATTATTTCTGTTATTCTTCCGCATCAATACACTGCTCTACCGCCCGGACTACTCCGTCATAACCTGTACAGCGACACAGATTTCCGGCCAGACCTTTACGAATCTGCTCCCGGGAAACCTTCTGTCCTTTATGCTGTTCCACGAAAGAAGTGGAAGCCATGACCAGGCCGGGAGTGCAGAAACCGCACTGGACGCTGCCGGTTTCCAGATACGCCTGTTGAACCGGAGACAACTTACCTTCTTTACTTTCACCCTCTGTAGTTCGTATATTGCAGCCATCCGCCCAGACAGCAAGGTAGAGACAGGAGTCGACGGCAACGTCATCGATCAATACGGCACAAGCCCCACATTCGCCGACTCCGCAACCCTCCTTAACACTGGTGTAACCATGTTCTCGAAGTACATCAGCAAGGGACATGCGGATATCAATCTGCCAGGTCATCGATTTTGAATTAACGGTGCAGGAAATGTTTCTGTTCATGGTATCGATACTCCATTTCTGTTAAGGGCTTCTTTCAGAACACGTTCGGAAAGTGTTGTAATAATCTGTTCCCTGAAATCTTTAGAGGCGCGCCAGGAATCTCTTGGTCTGAGATCACCCAGCACGGAGTCACTGACAAGATCAAGCAGAGTCTGATCAGCCACACTACCCTGAGCTTTTTCTTCGGTGCGCCAGCATCTGAGCGGGGTAGGCCCGGCGACCCCAAAGGCAAGCCGGATTCCTGCAACCCTGCCACCATCAATTTTACAGGCTGCAGCGCAGCCGATAGTAGCAATATCCATGGCACCACGCATGGCGTATTTATAGTAGTGGCCCGACCAGCCTTTGTAGTCAGTAGAACCGATACGCAGACAAGTCATGATCTCACCGGATTTTCGATCAACCTGGCCGGGTCCCTGGTAGAAATCATGCAGGGGTAGCCGACGGAAACCTTCAGGTCCTTTAAGTTCTATATGCGCATTTAACACCAGTAGAGGAGGAGCAGCATCGGCACTGGGAGCGCCGTTAGAGATATTACCACCGATGGTAGCAACATTTCGCACCTGGGGACCGCCGATCGAAGAACCACCTTCGGCCAGTACCGGAATATTGGTACTGACGATGGCTGACTGGGCCAGGTCAGTAAAGTTAACTCCAGAACCTATAACGATGGTTCCATCCGGCTCCATTGTAATATTTTTCAGTTCGGCTACATCATGGATATCCACAAGATGGCGGTAGTCGGGGTTGTGCCCATGCAGACGGACCAGTACATCGGTACCCCCGGCAATTGGCACAGCGTCCGGGTTCTTCGATAAAAGAGCAATGGCTTCATCCACCGTGTCTGCTTTATGATAACTGTCGATATCAAACATGTTTGTTCCCTTAAAGCAATCCTGCTTTTTTGAAGTATTTGAAGATGGACTTGGGGGTCATGGGCAGCTCGTTAACAGCAACCCCTGTTGCATCAAGAATACCGTTACGAATGGCTGGCGCCGGAGAGATGACAGGCGCCTCCCCCACTGATTTAGCACCATATGGATGCGATGGCTCATGAGTTTCCACAAAGGCTGCCCCAAGATCAGGGATATCCATGATTGTTGGCACTTTATAGTCGAGCAGATTATTATTATAGATTCTTCCTGAATCGGAATCAACCATGAGTTCTTCAAACAGGGCTGCGCCTATGCCCATTGCCATTCCGCCATGTACCTGACCTTCCGCTCCCAGAGGATTGATAACCACCCCGCAATCGTGGACATTGTAAATCTCGTTAATTGTGACTTTGCACAGAGGAATATCAACCGAGAGATCGACAAAGGTGCAGCCGAACACATGGGCATTATTGCGAGCCTTGTAACTGACTTCTGCCGTGATCTGACCACCGCGATTTTTATCGTAATATGCATCCACAGCTACGTCGCGTACACTCATAACCGCTATCTCTGGTGTCTCGGCAATAACGATATTGTCATCTGCAATAGTAATAAGTTCAACGTCAAGTCCGGTGATAATGGATGCATAATCAAGAATTCTGGTTTTTAACTGCTCTGCAGTTCGCATCACTGCCTGTCCTGTTACATAGGTCTGACGTGAGGCATAGGCACCTGTGTCAAACGGGGTGACGTCGGTGTCCTGGGCTGAGACCACGTGTACCTTGTCAAACGAGATACCAACTGTTTCTGCTGTCATCTGGGCAAAAGCCGTATCCGATCCCTGACCAATTTCCGTCGCTCCGATCTGCAGATGGACTGAACCATCCTGATTGAGTATGAGACGTGCACTGGCCGGTTCCACACAGACCGGATAGGTTCCTGAACCGTAGCTGAAAATGGCTATCCCCAGGCCACGCCGCAGCTGCCCTGTCTGGATTTTAGGCCACTCCTTGCGTTTTCTTTTCCAATCGATCAGCTCCCTGCCTTTTCTGATAGTGTCAAGCAGACCACAGGTCATGATCGGCTTTTTGGTGATCTGGCTTTTGTCACCAGGGCGGGCACCATTTTTTAAACGAAATTCAACGGAATCCATCCCGACCAGGCGCGCCGCCTCTTCCATGATGGCTTCGATAGCAAAGGTCATCTGGGGCGAGCCATAGGCACGCATGGCTCCAGCTGATGGGATATTTCCATAAATGGTTTTTGCTTTACAGCTGTAAACAGCCCTTGGATACATATAGTGGGTTTTGGCGGCTCCTGCTGAAACTATCGAATGGCCATGGGAGGCATAGGCGCCGGTATTGGAGAGGGCATCAAAATCGATAAGTTTGATTGTACCGTCCTTGTCCAGACCAACCTGAACCTTTACATCAAAAGGATGCCGCACTCGGGTGCCAATCATTCCCCCTTCACGGTCCAGCTTTAACCGGACCGGTATACCTTCAAGGTTTTTGGTTAGAAAAGCCACCATCGGTTCAAGGATCACATCCTGTTTATTGCCAAATCCACCGCCAATGAATGGTTTCACAACTCTTACCAAGCCGGCATCCATATCAAGAGCCTCGGCCACTATTCTTCTGGCAATATGCGGAATCTGAGTTGAGGAGACAATGACGATGCGTTGATGATCGTCCATATATGCATAAGCTGTGTGATTCTCCAGGTGGCAATGCTGCATTATCTGGGTCTTATATCGTCCTTCAATCAGGTGGTCACATTCTTCTTTGACCTCTTCCAAATTGCCCCCTGCAACAAAGGAGTGGGTTTTTACTACGTTCCCTGTTCCCTTGTGTATTTCAGGTACATCATCTCCGAGTATATCTTCACGATTCACCAGAGGTTGAAAAGATTCATACTCAACATCAATAAGAGAAAGTGCTTTTGAGGCAGTAAGATCACTATCCGCCACCACTATGGCAATCTCGTCACCCATATAGCGAACGTAGTCTGTAAGCAGCAGTCGATCTGCAACGTCGACATGACCGGGATCCATGGAAAAAGGGTGACCGGCCGTTGCAAATTTCTTTTTAGGTATATCCTGGTATGTGAAAACGCCATCTACACCGGGTAGTGCGCGGGCTTTGCTGGTGTCGATAGTTAGAACACGACCATGGGCAATGGTGGAGCGCAGATATTTGGCTACGCGCATTCCGGGCATAGTGAAGTCATCTGCATAACGGGCCTTGCCGGTTACCTTGGCCACTCCATCCACTCTTTGAACTGATTTGCCTACTGCCATGATTTTTTCCTGAATAAAAGTTCGATTAGTCTGGAATCTGCATTTTACGAAGCAAGACCTATTTACGGAGACGGGTATTTCCCATGCCAGAGAATATCCTGATAGTTCACGGGATCAGTAGCCCCTTCGGTATTAAAAATCAGAGCGGTGGAATCGGCATCGATTTTAAGGGCTTTTTTAAATTTCTCAAAATTATTGTTGTTGGTTATAAGGTCGAGGAGACCAATGCCCACTGAGCCGGATTCACCAGCCTCGACCACAGCGTCACCAGCCAGGGGATTGGCGAGGATGCGCATGCCGTTTGCGGCAACATGATTTTCGCAGCTCACATAGCAGTCAGTAAAATTTCGGAGTATATCCCAGGAAAGGGGGTTGACCTCCCCGCAGGCGAGACCGGCCATGATTGTCTCATGATCACCGGTTACCGCATGGGTTTTGCCATCTCCGGCTGCAGCTGAGGTGAAAACACAGGCGGCACTGCCGGGTTCCATTATTATGAATTTGGGTGGATTATCCTGAAATCTATTGATTAAATAGCCGATTACTGCCCCGGCAAGGGCCCCCACACCCGCCTGGATAAAAACATGGCTGGGAAGAGTTCTTCGCTGGACCATCTGATCCACCGCTTCTGAACACATTGTCATATAGCCCTGCATAATCCAAAGGGGTATGTCACTGTAACCTTCCCAGGCGGTATCCTGAACCATATGCCAGCCGTTTTTATCAGCTTTTTCGCAGCATAACCGTACAGCATCATCGTAATTGAGGTCAGTCTCCACCACGGTGGCGCCATGTCCTTTGATGTTTTCCACTCTTGAGTCGGCTGCACCCTTTGGCATATAAATTACTGCTTTCAGACCAAGTTTTTCTGCGGCCCAGGCAATCCCTCTGCCGTGATTACCGTCGGTTGCCGAGGTAAGGGTCATCCGGCCGATTTTCTTGCGAACTTTTTCGCTTTTCAGATAGTCAAAATCTACTTCCTCAACTTTTTTACCAAGTTTGTTGCACATAAGCCGTGCCACGGCATAGCTGCCTCCGAGAACCTTAAAAGCTTTGAGTTTGAAACGGGTAGATTCGTCTTTTACAAATATATCCCTAAGTCCCCAGGCCCGCGCCAATTCATCCAGACGGACAAGAGCCGTCGGTCTATAACTCGGCAGCTTACTATGAAACGTCAAAACTTTTTGGGCAATATCGTCAGAGAAATTTTTTGGAGCGGCTCCTCCAGGAGGGGACTGCACCAGGTATTTCAAATTGTGGGTTGGGATTTTCTGTATCATCTGAGTTTCTCTTTTTTTTTCAGGTACGAATTTGCTTGAGGTAATTGTAGATAGTGTATCTTGAGGATCCAAAGACTCTGGCCATGTAGTCGACAGAACCTTTAATCATAAAGACACCTTCTTTGTCCAGCCTCTGCACGACTGCCAGTTTATCTGACTTGTCCATCATGGTAGGAACCTTGCCGTATTCACTGACTTCAAAGTCAATTGTCGATTCCATGGATTCGGCAAAGGTACTGATGGTACCGACCTGATTGATTCCCTTACTGTTATTGTTGTTTTTGGCACTTTTACTGGTGCTAAATGTAAAGTCGTTAAAGGCTGTCGAGAAAAAGGCGAAGTCGGTGACGTTGAAGTTAATGCAGAGACATCCTTCAAGTTTGCCTTTGCCGTCCCGCACCATAGTTGTAGAGCATTTGAGGATTTTACCGTCTTTGGTGGTGCCTTTGTAACCGAATTTATCAGGAGCATCATCGCCGAACTCTTTCAGCAGTCGGTACAGCGTATCTGGGAGAGGGCAGCCGGGTTGGCGTTTGGTGATATCGCCTTCAATGTAAACCAGTGATCTCTTTAAATCTCTGAAATCATGGATAACAACTTCACATCGATCACCGAATATACTGATGATGCCTTTAGCCAGATTCTTTAGAAATTCAAAATTTTTTGGATCCATACTCTCCTCTTAATAACAACTTTTTTGTATGTCAACAAATAAATTTTAATAACGCTTCTAATAAATTGTCATGTGCGTCAGCCACTTAACAAAATATATTTTTATTACAGATAGTTAGTGTCTGTCCATAGATGAGATTTTTTACTCTAATAGAGGCGCTCGATAAAATTAACCGCAGGCATCGGTGATATGTTGAGGATTAAATTTTGAGAGCAACGAAAAGTTAGGGTAAAAAGGCTATTTTGGGACAGACTCCTAGGAGGCTGTCCGAGAATGCATTTCTCGGACAACCTCGTAGTTAATGCTAATCTGAAAATTCTACTTCAAGGATCTCGGATGAATCATCAGAGTCTGGCAGTCGTTCGACTTCGGTTGACATCGAGTAAAAAAGTATGCCCAGACCGACGAACAGGTAGCCGCCAACTATACCATTGAATGAGGGCCAGTGGAGGCTTGCAGAGTGAATAATCCCCAGGCTGGCCATAGCCGCAGATACCAGCATAAATCCGCTGGCTTCTTTAAATTTGGCGTCGATAAGGTGTGCCAGGAATGCACCCCACATCAGGCCGGTTATTATCGCACCCTGGCTGAGAATCTGATGGCCAACTACATGTGCACCCTGTTGTCCTAGAGCGGCAATCAGCTCGGGATCGGTGATGGAAGGGATATTCTCAACGCCAATACTACCGAGAGCATTCAGCATTCCGTTCCATTTGATCATTAAAAAAGCTGAAACATGGGGCATCATGGCAATGGCAATCGCCATGCCGTGCCGACTCGGACAGGTTCTTGCGGTTTCGCTTATAATAATTATCGCCACATAGACCAGGATAGGGGCGGTGGCCGCAAGTGGCACAAGATTGCTGAGAAAGGCTAGAAATCCAAAACATGCGGCAAGAAAAAATACTACTCCAACCGCCAGAACGTATCCGCAGCGGGCATTAATACGCTTATAGCCAGGATGTCCTATATATACAGTTGTCGGAAAAGGAGAACCGCATACGGCACCCAGCATGGTGCCGAAACCATCGGTTAACATAGCAATTGAAACCGGATATTTATCGCCCACTGCTTCGGCAGATTCAACATTATTCATGGTTTCAATAAAATTGTAGATTTGAACAGGTATCAGGACGAGGAACAGTTCAGGGTGGGCAAAGAGATATTGGATACCGACAATCATATCGCCCAAATATGGTATAGGGGGATAGAAGCCGACTCCTTCAAAATTAATAGATGCTTTACCAAGAATAAGAGCAATAACAGTGCCGGCCACAAGCGCTAAAAGCCCGGCAGGCAAATTGAAGGGCAGTTTGAAGCGGCCAACTAATCCCCACATGACGATGGTCAAGGAGACAAACCCTATGATCGGATCTTCGAAGACCATGGTGAGTGGTACTACTCCGATGAAGACCAGGGCTATACCGCAAAGGGTTCCGAGCATTCCGGCGCGGGGAGTGACTCTTTTGAGAAAAGGGCCAATGAGGGCCCCTAAGGCCGCTACGATACCACCGATAAATCCTGCTCCTATCCCTATTTGCCAGGCAAGTTCGGCATCGTTTGTGGCCCAGTAGATGGGGCCGATGACCCCGAACAGGTAGACAAACATGACAGGAGTACTGATCCCATAGGGCAGCGCAGTGACATCAGATCGCTGTTCTTTTTTGGCCAGACGTTGGGCAAGGTAGGTGTAAACACAAACACCAAGTAAAATAGCAACGGCAGCGCCGGGTACGATTCGTCCAAAGACGATTTCATCCGGCATGTGAAAAACAAACTTACAGATACCGCTCAGAACAATCAGGTTGGTTAAGTTGTCAGTAAACAACGCCCAAAAAGCACTAAGGTCGTTACGCGAAAATAATGGATAATGAAACGTCTTACTCATACTCTTCCCCTTTTTCTGTCGGAAAATTATTTTTTGTTGTTACCATCTTTGATGGTTTCGTAAAAAGTCCCCTGATTCGTCATTCCACCTGCGCGGGAATGACGGGATGGTGCAGAATTTGAGTTTTTACGACGCCATCATCTTTTATAGGCTTCTTCTCCCAGTATGTGAACACTCTTAACCACCCTGTCATCGCCCAGCATTTGCAGTGCGAACAGCTTTTCAGTCAGGTTCTTACACCGCTTAAGGCGCCTGGCAAGCAGTGGAGTTGCATGGTAGTCAAGGACAATAAAATCCGCCTCTTTGCCAGGCTCAAAGTTGCCGATCAGATCGTCTAGATCCAGAGTGAGTGCTCCGCCCATTGTGGCGAGATACAGTGATTTGAACGGGGTAAGTCGATGGTTGCGAAGCTGCTGTGTCTTGTATAAATCGCTTATGGTTTGCAGTAGTGAAAAACTGGTGCCGGCACCGATATCGGTTGCCAATCCCACCTTTACCTTTTGCTCTTCTGCTCTCGCCAGATTAAATAAGCCACTGCCTAGAAAAAGGTTGGAAGTGGGGCAGAATGCTATGCCTGCACCGCTTTTGTGCAGCAGTTGGAAATCATCGTCGTTCAGGTGAAGGCAATGGGCAAAGATGCTTCTTTTGGTTAAGAGACCATGGTGCGCATATACATCCAGATAACCGGACCGATCCGGGAATAACTCTTTAACCCATTCAACTTCACTGCTATTTTCAGCCAGGTGAGTGTGCAGGTAGAGATCAGGATATTCAGTGAGCAGCTTCCCGGCCATGGCCAGTTGCGCGTCGCTGCAGGTAGGTGCAAACCGGGGAGTAACAGCATAGCGAAGCCGATCAACACCATGCCAGCGTTCGGCCAGTTCCTTGCTTTCACGGTAGCCGCTCTCCGGGGTGTCGGTGAGATAGTCAGGAGCGTTACGGTCCATGAGTACCTTACCACAGATCATTCTCAGGCGGCGCGTCTGGGCTGCTGAAAAAAATGCGTCCACCGATTGTTTATGAACCGTGCCGAATACGAGGGCGCTGGTTGTGCCGTTGCGCATTAATTCGTCGAAAAAGAACTCGGCGACATCACTGGCCTTGTCGGGATCACCAAACTCACGTTCGGTGGGAAAGACATAGGTCTCAAGCCATTCCAGCAGTTGTTCGCCATATGAGGCAATTATTTCAGTTTGCGGATAATGCAGATGACAGTCAATAAATCCCGGAACGATCAGACTATTCGGATAATGGGTAACAGATGCATCAGCTGGCAATCTGGCCAACAAATCCTGGGCGTGACCTACTGCCTCGACCAGGCCGGATTTGACTATCATCAGGCCGTCGGAGAAATACTCATAACTGATATCGTCTCCAACTTCAGCAGGATCTGCCAGGAAATGGAGTATTTCTGCCCGAAAAATCTGCACTTTGTCGATGTTCACGATCAAGTACTCCCGGTTCTTTCAATCAATTTTTCTTTTATATCTGTTCGTATTGGCGTACATATAATCGACAGTGGAACTCTTGTCTACAAATTATTTGAAAGAAAACAATAAATTTGTTGAATAAGTAAAGTATTTTTGCTATTTCATGGTTGTGGTGTTCAGTGGTTTGTGGTTTAAGCTCTGGAAGTCTACGCTTATCACTTGTTTTTTATGACAGAAGTTCAAGAGTAAAATACGAAGATAAAGGAGTCATAGATGAGCAGCATATGGATAAAAAACCCGCTTGCCATATATACACCGAATGGTGTGGATGCGCAGGGTGGACTTGTCGTAGATCAAAAACAAATCGTAGAACTGGTTCCGAAAGGGTTAGAGCCCACTATCCCATGGGATACACTTTTTGATGCAGGTGAACATGTAGTGCTGCCGGGTCTTATCAATACCCACCATCATTTTTATCAGACCCTCACAAGAGCCGTGCCTGCTGCCTGTGGCAAGGAACTTTTCGACTGGCTTAAGGTCTTATATACCATCTGGGCCAAATTGAGTCCGGCGCATATTGAAACCTCGAGTCGGCTTGCGCTTGCCGAGTTGTTACTTTCCGGCTGCACTACAGCTTCCGACCATCACTATGTTTTTCCTGCCGGGCTGGAGCACGCAATTGATCTGCAGATTGCAGAAGCGGAAAGATTAGGTATAAGAGTGGCCCTGACCCGTGGGTCAATGAGCCTCTCCGTGGAAGATGGTGGGTTGCCACCCAAAAGTGTGGTGCAAAGTGATGAAGTGATTTTAGCTGACAGTGAACGGCTTATAAAAGAGTATCATCAGCCTGAACCCGGGGCAATGGTACAGGTGATCCTGGCACCATGCTCTCCTTTTTCCGTGAGTGAGTCATTAATGGCTGAGACTGCCCGTCTAGCCAGGTGTCACGGAGTCCGGCTGCATACGCATCTTGCTGAGACCCATGACGAAACCAGCTACTGTCTGGATCTTTTCGGCGTGCGCCCTGTTGACTATCTAGAACGGGTGGGTTGGTTGGCAGGTGATGTCTGGCTTGCACACGGTATTCAGTTTGAACCTGAGGAAATCAGGCGACTGGGCGCTGCGGGCGTTGGAGTCAGCCATTGCCCGAGTTCCAATATGGTTCTGGCTTCAGGTATCTGCTCCACTCTGGATCTTGAAGCTGCCGGTTGCCCGGTTGGACTGGGAGTTGATGGTTCAGCATCAAATGACTGCTCAAATCTCATGCAGGAAGTTCGTCAGGCACTCCTCCTGCAGCGTCTTAAGTATGGTGCCGGAAGAGTTGACCACCTGGATGCATTACGCTGGGGTACCCGGGGGTCTGCCCATTGTCTTGGCAGAGACGATCTGGGTGAAATAGCCCTCGGTAAACAGGCCGATCTGGCTCTTTTTAAGTTGGATGAGCTGCGGTTTTCCGGCACGGGGGATCCCCTGGCAGCATTGGTGATGTGTGGAGCACATCGGGCCGACTATGTTATGGTCGCCGGACAATGGGTAGTAACAGCAGGGGAGATACCGGGTTTGGATTTGAGGCAGCTTATTGCAGAACATTCAAGCCTGGCCAGAGAGTTAATAGCCTGAAGTGTCGTACTTGCGTCATTCCCGCGCAGGGGGGGCCATAACCCTTTGTTGTGGTACTGGATCCCAAAAAATTTCATAAATATCTTTTCAGATACCCGCGAACGAGAATACACCTGCCAATCCTATTTGACGATAATGCACCTGTGTCAAAAAATCAGGAAAACCGTAATCAGAAAGGATTACGGTAAATTCAACTTTATTCTTCAACTGAAAGGCTGATATTGCCACTGGTTGTATCGTTTAATGAAAGATGACAAGTTCGTAAAAACCTCAGTTTCGATGGATAAGTAAAAAGATTCATATTGGAGGCGTGCAATTTTCCTATTATTTCGGCGTACATACGGTACGTCG
>DEIL01000129.1:0-6799 GCA_002352445.1 Desulfobulbaceae bacterium UBA2775 | reverse complement strand
TTTTTACGACGCCATCAAAGATAACTTCTATGTTTTTTATATTCTGCTGCATAACGGTTTAAAATTATTATGATGGCTTTATGCCTGTCCTACACTGCCTTGCTTGTCACCAGGAAACAATGAAATACAGCAAGGAATAAAACCCGCCCGAAGGGTGATAAGTTCACTCTTAAGAAAGTGTCCGTTATTTTCTTACCACATCAGATCTTTTGACTTTCCATATAATGGACTAATACTTAGCTTATATGGAGTTGCTATTGAAAGGGCGCTATTAAAAGGTGCAGAGATAATGACCTGTTCGTTTGAGCTCGGTCGAAGGTAGTTGTTATTGGAGGTTTGATACAATTACAGAATGCGATAAATCCATCCACTTTATAAAGGGAGCGAAAAATGGTTATTCATGTCGTCATCAAAAGAAAGTTCAAAGTGAGACAACCCGAAAAACTCATCCCACTGCTGCGTAAATTGAATGAACGTGCCAAAGTTCAGGAGGGATATATCTCGACAGACACCTTGCAAAGCACTGAAGATGCTGAGGACTACTTAGTTGTGAGTAAGTGGGAAACAGAGGAGAACTGGAAGGCCTGGCTTAACAGCAAAGAAAGAAGAGATCTTCAGGGAAACGTCGACCATCTTATCGGAGAACGAACCTTCTACGAAATCTTCAAGCCTGTAACATAGACAATATAGAGGTTCAGACCCTTCTCTTTTAACCATCAAATTCGCGGGATGCATGTGGGGCTGTTGCTGTTCTTTGGTGCTGATAAAGGACAGGATTTGAAGCATTTATTCAACCGGAAGCTGAGCGTCAGCGAGTGTCCGGCAAAACTCATCAGTACATTCCCGCAACATCATATCCTTACTGATTTAGAGGTGGCGATCCCATGATATTGGAATCACAAATGATAATCATTTTTGGTGGAACAGGGGATTTGACCCGGCGGAAATTACTGCCATCTCTCTATCATCTGCTCAAGAAAAAACAACTGACCGACTGTACGCCCATTGTCTGCCTCGGTCGTCAGAAAATCACCAGGGAGTCATTTCTCAAGAACCTGACAATTGATAAATTTATTGAGGATTCCGACGATGCTGTGGTGCAAGACCTCCTGGGTCGCATAGAGTATCTCAGTTTTGATGTGCTCACCGGAAGTCCCCCTGAGTTCTATGCCGGAATTGAGGCTATTCGGCAGAAGTATAAATGCGCTGCAAATAGCCTCATCTATCTTGCGCTGCCCACTACCGTTTTTCAAAAAACCGCTGAATTGGTCGGGGTATTGCTCGATGAGACATGCTGGCAGCGGGTCGTGTTTGAAAAACCTTTCGGTGAGGATGTGGTTTCTGCAAGGAAGTTAAATGAAAGTATCATGTCTGTGCTGCGCGAGGACCAGATATTTCGAGTTGATCATTATCTTGGTAAGGAACTTGTACAGAACATCCTGACCCTCAGATTTGCCAATGAAATATTTGCCAGCACATGGCATGAGCAGATCATCGATCACATACAGATAACAGTGAGTGAGACCCTCGGAGTGGAGAAACGGGCCGGCTATTATGATCGGAGCGGGGCTGTGCGGGATATGGTGCAAAATCATCTTCTTCAACTTCTATCATTTGTTGCCATGGAACCACCCCGGGCAGGGACTGCCGATGCTTTAAGGGATGCTGCTGCAGCAGTAATAGGTCATCTCCGGCCGGTCGAAAAGAAAGATGTGGTGTTGGGACAATATGGTTCCGGCTTTGTCGGCAATTCCCCAGTGGTGGGATACACGGCAGAGGATGGGGTGTCGGACGAATCTGTCACAGAGACATATGTTGCTCTCAGGACCTACGTTGATGCACCACGCTGGCAGGGCGTACCGTTTTACCTGCGCACTGGTAAGCGGTTAAAACATCGGTACGCAGATATCAGGCTGGTTTTCAAACACAAAACATCTCCTCTGGGTACAATTCCGGACGAGCCTAATATGATCATCATTCGGATTCAGCCGGATGAAGGTATTGCCCTTACTTTTAATGTCCGAAAACCGGGAGACAGCGGCAATACCGAATCGGTGTTGATGGACTTCTGTCATCATTGTCACTTTGGTCCGAATACACCTGAGGCCTATGAATCGATTCTTCGCAATGTCATGCTGGGAGACCACAGCATCTTTCCACGCTGGGATTGGATAGAGGCAAGCTGGAAATATATTGATGGTTTACGGCGTATAGTAAGTCCACCAGGCAACTATACCGCTGGCTCCGAAGGACCTGTCGAGGCAGATACCCTCTTGGCACAAGATGGACGGAAGTGGCTCAACGATAATTCGTCTCAACAGATTATTCCACTTCACCTTGGTTAAAAATTGGTAGCACGGTGTGGCTTTTATCAGCAGAATCTGAAACATCCTGCCTGGCGCAAGGAAGTGGGCAGGGAGGGATCTGTCACCTCGGCTGAATAGTAAATAATCAAAGCATAATAACATTATCATGATCTCTCTGAAGCAGGCACATAAGCACATCAAAACGCTGCATTCGCTACAGCCTGTTGTTGTGTCTCTTGACAAAGCTCTTGGTTTGGTTTGCGCAAGGGATGTATGGTCCGTTGCTCATTGCCCATCTGTCGATTCTTCGTTAAAGGATGGCTATGCTGTTGTTTCAAGTGACATTGCAGATGCCTCAGCGGGTAACCCAGTGACACTCAATGTTGTCGGTGCCTTAACAGCAGGAGATGGTACCGATAAGCTTCACGTTACACCAGGAACTGCAGTTCGAATTATGACTGGCGCACCTATTCCACGTGGAGCAACATCTGTACTCGCCTCAGAATTTGCAGATATAAATGATAACACAGTAATTATCAGAGCCAATGCCAGAGCTGGTCGAAATATCCTGCGCATGGGAAGTGATATAGTTCAAGACCAGGTTGTATTGACCAGAGGAAATATGCTTGGACCAGCCCACCTTGGTCTGCTGGCAGCAGCTGGAGTGAATACAGTCGTCTGCTACCCATTACCCAAAGTTGCGGTTGCAGCGACCGGCAGTGAACTGGTTTTACCCGGTGAACCTGTTGCTCCCGGGAAGATAGCGGCCAGTAACATGGTGATTGCGGCAGCAGAATTGGAGGCTCTGGGTATACATGCCACAACAATTCTTGTGAGAGACAACTTGGATCAGCTACAAACGCAGTTTAGACAGCTTGTGCAGCAGGTTGATGTTCTGATAACCTGCGGTGGAGTGCTTGACGGAGATAAGGACCTCACCATGCAGGCCATGGAGCAGCTCGGTATGGAAAAGATATTCCATCGTGTCCGTATAGGTCCTGGTAAAGGCGCCTGTATGGGACGGGTTGGCAATACGATAGTGTTCAACCTACCGGGTGGCCCCCCATCTAACAATGTAGCTCTGCTTCTCCTCGCCCTGCCTGGCATCCGCAGATTGATGGGACATAGGAATCCCCTGCCCCAAAGAAGAAAAGTCAGGGTCACAGAAGAACTTACCGGGCAGGAAAACTGGACCCAGCTAGTGTATAGCAAGGTAGAATATAAAGACGATTCTCTTTCAGCCCTTCCTCTGCACAGCCTGGGAAGGTTAGAAGCTATGGCCAAGGCCAATAGTCTCATTGAGATAGCCGAGGGATGTTCTGTGATCAAGGAGGGGGAGTTGACAGAGGTGTGGCTATTCCGTGATTAACAGCTGATTTTACTTGTTGCTTTTTCTCTCGCCACTGTCAGCCAGAGCCAGGTAAAAAGTGCCCACAGTCAATTCAGCGCAATGATGATGGTCGCTTGGCAAGGTTTCTAGGTACGTGATGAGGTAACCTGGAGTTATATCCCAGGCTTCCTCTACCTTCTTGCCTTCGACAAGGTTAGCCAGAGCATTGCAGCAGGCATTGGTGTTCATGCAGCCTTCCAGCTCAAAATTAACCTGGCTGATTTCGCCATCTTTTATGGCCAGATACATTGTTATTGTATCTCCACAATCTCCCGTTTTTCTACCATAGCCATCCGGCTGTTCAATGGCTTTTCGTCTATCCCAAAGATACGCCATGGTTAGAAAGGTGTCAGAATGGTCTTGCCAGAAATCAAATTTTTTTGCCATTTTCTGCCTCTACTTTTCTGTAGAACTCTTTACTATCCTTCTTCTTTTCAAAACCAAGTTTAAATGCCAGGAGAATTCCTGTCAAGTCGATTGCTATGTATAGAATGAAGGCCTTATCCAGAACCTGCCCAATATACCACAAAGCCAACCATTTCAACAACAGACGACCAAATCTTTCCCATTTCATATGTAGCTGCTTGGTCGATGGATGGGGAGAAGTCATTCTGCACCATGCCGATCTCTCTACAACTCAGAGGTTGCTCCCAGCGTAAAATAATTGTATCAGTTATTACTTGTGCTCAATGGCAAAAGCGGCAGATAAAAGATGCCTTCTTGTTAGCCGTTTATTACTTCAGGAAATGTAACTTCAATATAAAAGGTGCCTAGCTATGAGACATGTTGATGTCGCCATTATCGGAGCAGGAACAGCGGGCCTTACTGCTCGCCGTGAAGTTGAGAAAAAAACAAAAAATTATATGGTTATCGATGACGGGCCATTGGGCACTACCTGTGCCCGCGTCGGATGTATGCCCTCAAAAGCGCTTATCCAGGTGGCCAAAGATTTCGCACGGCGTCAACATTTGCAGGAGCAGGCTATTCACAACGGATTACAGCTGAAAGTGGATACAACTGAAGTGATGCGGCATGTCCGCAAGCTTCGAGACCGTTTTGTCGGCGGAGTACTCTCCGGTATGGATCATTGGAGGGATGAAAAACTCATTCGTAAGAATGCCCGCTTTATCGACCAGCATACCCTTGATCTGGGAGATGAACAGATTCGTGCAGATAGCATTATTATAGCGGTGGGAACGAGGCCGGTTGTCCCTGAACCCTTAAAAAAATACGCTTCTTTTATCATTGATACCAACGATTTTTTCGAACTCGAACAGCTACCGGCAAAGGTAGCGGTGCTGGGCATTGGTGTCATTGGTCTTGAGCTGGGTCAAGCGTTGTCGCGGCTTGACATAAAGACAACCATAATCGGCAGACGAGCAAGGTTTGGGGGGCTCAGTGATCCTGAGATCAACGACTATATCGCCCGAAAATTTGCAGAACAACTTGATGTATCTCTTAATGGTTATGAGATAAAAGGTGTTGCAGACAACGGCTACCTCACGCTTACAACCGGTGAGCGTGAAATTGAAGTGGACCTTCTTCTGACGGCTCTTGGCCGGCGTTCAAATCTTGACCGGCTGAATCTGGATGTTTTCAATTTGCCGATAGATAAACACGGCATTCCCTACTATCAGGAAGAAAATTTTAACATAAAAGGTACCAGTCTCTACCTCGTCGGTGA
The DNA here is from genome assembly GCA_002352445.1 of Desulfobulbaceae bacterium UBA2775. Classification (GTDB taxonomy): domain Bacteria; phylum Desulfobacterota; class Desulfobulbia; order Desulfobulbales; family Desulfocapsaceae; genus Desulfomarina. The sequence continues at coordinate 1,419 of DEIL01000129.1, read as the reverse complement.
CACCAATCTAAGACGTCCTCTCTTGCATGAGGCAGCAGATCAGGGACGTATTGCCGGGTTCAACGCCGTTAATGATCCTCAATGTTTTAAGGAGCGAGTCCCTCTCTCCATAACTTTCTGCGAACCGAATATCGCTTTCGTCGGCAAACGATACGAGGAGCTTGTGCAGAAAGGCGTTGACTTTGTAACCGGCAAAGTAAGCTTTGAAGGCCAAGGCAGGTCTATTATAAAACTTGAGGAGATCGGAACCCTGCATATCTATGCCGAACGATCTTCAGGCAAGCTGCTCGGCGCAGAAATATTTGCCCCCGACGGCGAACATCTCGCCCATCTCATATCCTGGGCCATTAGCTGCAATCTCACGGTCCATGAGACGCTGGCTTTGCCTTTCTATCATCCAGTGATTGAAGAAGGGTTGCGCACCGCGATTCGCGACGCAGCACGACAGGTGGAAGCGCCGCCAAATCTGCTAGAAGTCTTCCGCTGTGAAGACAGCCCTATACGGTGACAGACTCACCCCTGGTGCAACAATTTCTTGATTACAGTGGTGAGGATGTAAATACAACAGCTTTTCGTTTAATAGCAATGAAACCCCTATCTAACACCCATGAAATGAATTTCACAACAAAGCATGAAAGTTATGTAGTCCGGATTCGGAGGAGTGTTGCCAAAGGTCCTCGCAAGCTGTGGATCGGAGTCTCGCAGGCTCGCTTACCTGTTATGTTAACAATCCTCTGAATACCTCCTTGTCCTGGGAGCGACACGATTTTCATATAAACCAAATGTGGTTGAAACTCGATGCCAAATTTCCAGTTGATTGGGAGCATGACCAGGAAATCCCGGGAAAGATGAATCTGATTTACTGGCGTCTGGTGAGGTTGATGCTGTTTTCCATGCTCCATGCCTGGCAACTGGGTGGTTGGTGCTCTGGTGCAGAATATGTGGTCATTTGCCGGCTCTTCCGATGCAGAGAATGTCAACAAGTTTCTCTTTTAATATTTTGTAAACTACAATATTGCCAACGGCTGGTACCTGACAACCACGCCTATTATCATAGCAGACTGGAATCAGTCAAGCAGCAACAGGAGGACTATTCCCATAGGTGGTGGAATCGGTAAACTGCATCATTTCGGTATACTACCGGTTGACTTCAAACTCCAGGCCTATACAAATGTAGAGAAACAGGAGAATGGCCCTGAATGGAGCATGATGTTTGCTGTAAAATTCTTGTTTCCAAAATGATTGACAAATATTAGGCTGAGAACTTTGCCAACCAAACTATCGTTGTTCCCATTGGTGCAAAAATTTCATTCAAAAATACAGATGCGGAGTTGTTTCATTTACCCCCTTCAAACAGCCTTCGTCCCAAGGTCGTCAATGCCGTGTTCTCAGCGTTTTGTATATTTCTTTAACCAGCGC
>DEIL01000198.1:3570-4158 GCA_002352445.1 Desulfobulbaceae bacterium UBA2775 | reverse complement strand
CCCCTCAAACATCTCGACCCAATAGGTACCATCGCTTTTTTCTTCATCAAGTTCGGATGGGCAAAACCGGTTCCGGTCAACCCCAATTATTTCAAAAATCCAAGAAAAGATATGCTCTGGGTTGCCCTGGCAGGCCCGGCAACCAACCTCGGCCTGGCCATAATAAGTGCAATTGTGACAAAATTGATATGGGCTCTGGCCTCCCTGCTCCCATATTCAACGACTGCTGAAGTAATTCTCGTTCCCCTTAATGCAATGCTGATTGCCTCAGTCTGGATTAATCTGGTTCTCTGTATTTTTAACTTCCTTCCCATTCCTCCTCTTGACGGCAGTCGTATCCTGTCAGGGATTCTTCCCGATGATCTTGCCCGCTCTTATCAACAGGTGGAGCGCTACGGCTTTATAATTATCCTGGTATTGGCCTTCAGCGGTATCCTCTCCAAGGTTATTTTGCCGGTTATAAGCTTTGCCAATAGTTTACTTCTCTCTTGAGAGAACAGGCTGCAGGTTGCCTAGGCTGTTTATATGAAAGCCATACATTCTGCAAGGGCGAAGGGAACCGGAAGAGATGTTGCCACAACAGGTAAG
>DEIL01000198.1:0-3542 GCA_002352445.1 Desulfobulbaceae bacterium UBA2775 | reverse complement strand
GCGAGGACGTTTGGCAACACCTCTTCCGACTCCCTGTTACATAACTTTCACGCTTTGTTGTGAAATTCATTTCATAGGTGTTAGTAAAAACAATTATTAATTGCTGAAATTGATCTATATCAAGGGAAAAGAATTTTTCCTGCTGTACCATCTTTGGTATAATTCGATATTTGAGAAAGTTTCTTTTGTTTTCAAATCAACCTCATAACAATAACAACAAAGAGGGTAACTATGTTTTGTTTTCAATGTCAGGAAGCTGCAAAAGGTACAGGCTGTACAATCAAAGGAGTGTGTGGTAAGGAGGAAGCAACCGCTAACCTGCAGGATCTACTGATCTTTGATCTTAAAGGTATTTCCGTAATAGCAAAAGGGCTGAAAGAAGCAGGGGTACAAATTGATCCGGCAGTAGGTCTTTTTCTCTGCCAGGGACTTTTCACAACAATAACCAACGCCAACTTTGATGATGCCAGTCTGCAGGAGTGGATCGGGAAATCCCAGAAAATCAAGCAGGGACTCAAATCTCAGTTTGACGCCCTCAATCCCGGGCCGGAAAAAACCTCTATTATGCAAAAATTCCTGCAATACTTTACCGGAAGTCCTGAGGCAGAAGAACAAGTTCAGCTTAATGGATCTGCACTTTGGTTTTCAGGTGATCTTGCCACATATCAGGAAAAAGCCAAAACCGTAGGAGTCCTTGCCACCGAAAATGAGGATGTGCGATCTCTGAGAGAGTTGTTAATTATAGGACTCAAAGGTATCGGCGCCTACGCTGACCACGCTGCTGTCTTAGGAACTCAGAAACAGGAAATTTTTGATTTTGTAATCGAAGGTCTCGCTTCAACCACCGAAGACCACACTGTTGACGAAATGGTGGCTCTGGTATTGAAAGCAGGAGAGGTTGCGGTAACAACCATGGCCACTCTTGATGGCGCGAATACATCAGCCTATGGTAATCCTGAAATTACCGAGGTGGACCTTGGCGTAGGCACTAACCCCGGTATCCTGATCAGCGGTCATGATTTGAAAGATATGGAAGAGCTCCTTATCCAGACTGAAGGGAGCGGAGTTGATGTATATACCCACGGAGAGATGCTGCCGGCTCAATCTTATCCAGCCTTTAAAAAATATTCACACCTGAAAGGCAACTACGGCGGTTCATGGTGGCATCAGAATAAGGATTTTGAGACCTTCAATGGTCCGATCCTTATGACCACCAACTGTATTATTCCAATTAAAGAATCACATACTTATAAAAACAGAATCTTTTCTACCGGTGTTGTTGGTTATCCGGACATTACCCATATCGCTGACAGAACCAACAGCGGTGCCAAGGATTTCTCTCAGATTATTGAACTGGCCAAAACCTGTGAACCTCCGCAGGAAATCGAAACAGGGAAGATCGTCGCTGGATTTGCCCACAATCAGGTTCTCGCCCTTGCCGACAAAGTGGTTGAGGCTGTTAAATCAGGCGCTGTCAAACGTTTTATTGTTATGGCAGGCTGTGACGGCAGACAAAAAGGACGGGCTTATTTCACAGAAGTTGCAGAAAAACTGCCTCAGGACACCATAATTCTGACCGCAGGATGTGCAAAATATCGGTACAACAAACTTGACCTTGGAGATATCGGCGGCATTCCCCGTGTTCTTGATGCAGGACAGTGCAACGACAGTTACTCTCTTGCAGTCATTGCCCTGAAATTGAAAGAGGTCTTCGAACTTGATGACATTAATGATCTGCCGATTTCTTTTGATATCGGATGGTATGAGCAGAAAGCGGTGACAGTGCTTTTAGCCCTGCTCCACCTGGGAGTAAAAGGTATCCGTCTTGGACCAACTCTCCCCGCTTTTGTTTCTCCTACTGTACTTAATGTGCTGGTGGAAAATTTTGATATAAAACCGACTACCGACGCTGACAGTGATATTGCGGCGATGATGGCCGGCAACTAACTTCTCTCCATCCTTTAAATGTATCTCAGGTGGTAACATTGCGTTACCACCTGAATCTACCCTGAATCGTTTCTCCTTCGTACCAACCTGACCCTCGACTCATGGAAGGTTGCACCCCTCCCCATATCAGTCAGCTTTTGTGAGGTCAGATCATTGATCGCATTCCTCCTTGATTCTGTCTGCCAGAAAATTCCTTCGGCAACAAGCAACCCTCTCTGGGTATCTTCAGTCAATCTGGCAAGCCGTGTTGTCCAGCCCCTGTAATTTTCAAGAATCACCAAATCCCCATCAAGAATCTCGTAGTCTGCTGCACACTCAGGGTGGATGAGCAATTCACCCGGTTTGTCAATATATCGTTCCCCGAAAGTGGAATTAAGCAGATCCATATGGGGTGGAGTGATCAGCAGAAAAGGAAATCTCGACTGCAAGTCCACATCATCAAACTCTCCTCCCTCCTTAAGACAGGGAATTTGAGGTTCAGTCGGACTAAAGTCGGAATTAAACCGAAATTTAAATTTATAATCAGCAGAAAGAGATCCGGTCTGGGTGGCGTGAGTGGAAAGAACATATCCACCCTTCAGAACCTTAGAGGGAGAAATGTCCGTCGGCATTCCCTCCATATCAGTAAGAAAATCAGCGATCCTCTCATCACAACTCTGATTGAAAGGAGCATCTGTAAAACCCATCTTCAGTGCCAGTTCCTGAAAGAGATCAAAATTTGACCTGGCCTCGCCAACTGGTAGAATAGCCGGTTCAATAACACCAAGGTAAAAATGTCCATAGCTGGTATAGATATCTCTATTTTCCAGAAAGGTCGTGGCAGGAAGCAGGAGATCTGCATAACAGGCCGTCGGGGTCATAACCTGCTCATGCACTACAGTAAAAAGATCCTCCCGCAGCAATCCCTTTCTAACCATAGCACTGTCGGGTGATACGCTTAGAGGGTTACAGTTATAGACAAAGAGTGCTTTCACCGGTGGATCAAGCACAGTAAGGGCATGACCAAGCTGAATCATGTTCACCTTCCTGGTGGTCTCTCCAGCAAGAGAAGGATAGGTTAATTTATCTTTTACCCCCCGAAAGGCCCCGCTCATCAGGAGAACCCCCTGTCCCTCCCGCGCCCCGTACAAGCCCAGGGCGGCTGCAAGGGAAGTGATTGCCCGTACAGCCATTCCGCCGCAGTTGTTTCGAGTAAGACCTACTCCTATTCGCAGAAAAGTTTTGGGATGATGGTAAAACAGTTCCGCCATCTCCACCATTCGCTCTTTTTCCACCCCGCTCCGGACAATAAACTCCTGCCAGTCACTCTTTTTCAGGTAATCTGAAAGTTCGGCAAAACCCTCTGTTTCTTCTTCAAGATATTTGTGGGCAACATGGTGCCGCTCAAGGAGAACTTTAAGTATGCCAAGGGCCAGAGCCGTATCTCCTCCAGGTTTTACAGGCAGATAGATATCAGCTGATTTTGCTGTTACATTACGATACGGGTCAATAACCAGAACTTTGCAGCCTCTTTTTTTTGCCCGGACCACATATTGCCAGAAGTGGACATTTGTTACCTTGCAGTTAATCCCCCAGCAGATTATCAGATCAGCGTC
>DEIL01000033.1 GCA_002352445.1 Desulfobulbaceae bacterium UBA2775 | reverse complement strand
GGTGAAAGAGACCCGCCCCATGGGGCAGACCATCGCCTATGCCTATGACCCGGCGGGCCATCTGATCGAGAAGATAGACCCCCTGGATCAGAAAACGGATTATGTGTATGACGATGCCGGGCGGTTGGTGCAGACCCGGTACTATGCAGCAAGCGATCATGTAACGCCGGCCAGGACCGTCGGCTATGGGTACGATAACATCGGTAACATTGTCTCCTACGACGATGGTGTAACGTCGGCCCAATACGAGTTCGACGACGCCAATCGCAAAATATCCGAGACTGTCGATTACGGCGCCTTTGCACTGACCAACAGCTTCAGCTATTACAAAAACGGTCTGCGAGCGTCCTATACCGGTCCCGATGAAGTGACTTATGCGTACACGTACGACGCCAACAATCAGCTCACCGGCTTGCAGATACCGGGCAAAGGGACGATTACCTGGAACGAATACCTATGGACACGGCCCCTGACCATGGCGCTTCCCGGCGGAACCGGCAAGCAGTTCAGCTACGATCCGCTGCTGAGAACAACCGGCATCGATGTCACCGATCCAGGCCACAATACCATCTTGAACTATGTCTACACCCATGACAAAATAGGTAATGTGGCAACGAAAGCCAGCGAACACGGGGATTATAGCTATGGTTATGACGACCTGTACCGGCTGACCGATGCGGACAACCCGGCGCAGGCCGACGAAGCCTTCACCTACGACGGTGTGGGCAACCGGCTCACATCAGCCGATACATCCAACGAATGGAGCTACACCGAGAACAACGAGCTTACCGGCGTTGACGATGTGACTTACAACTACGACCTCAACGGCAACATGATCGAAAAGAATGCCGGCGGGATGGTGACAAAGTTCTTTTACAATGTTGAGAATCGCCTGGAGCGTGTGGAGGACGGCTCGGGCAATGTGATTGCCGAGTACTATTACGATCCGTTCGGAAGGCGGTTGTGGAAGGATGTGTCCGGCGTTCGCACCTATTTTCATTACAGTGGTGAAGGGCTGGTGGGTGAATATGATGCAGCCGGTACCGTGATCAAGACCTACGGTTACGCACCTGGTTCCACCTGGACCACCGATCCACTGTTCATGAAAGTGGGCAGTAAGTATTATTTCTACCACAATGACCACCTTGGTACGCCGCAGAAGATGACGGCTGTGAATGGGGCGGTGGTTTGGAGGGCGACGTACTCTTCTTTCGGTGAAGCTTATGTTGATGCTTCTTCTACGATTGCAAACAACCTCCGCTTTGCGGGCCAATATTATGATAGCGAGACCGGGCTGCACTATAACTACCACCGGTACTATGATCCCCGAACCGGAAGGTACCTGACGCCGGACCCAATTGGATTTGAAAGTGGGATCAACCTATTTGTTTATACAAACAATGGGCCTATTAATAGAATCGATCCGATCGGGTTAGAGTCAGTTGAGATGGGAGGAGGATTCTCATTTACTTTTCCAGGCGTTCACTTTAATACATCTATTTCGACAGAAACTTGCTGTGATAGTAATAATAAAAGACATAAAAGAACCATACAAACAACTTGTCTTGGTTCCTCGTTTGGTTTTGAGATTGGAGGAGGAAGTGGACCAGGTGGTGGCACAGTGAGTATTGTTAGAGACAATAAAAAATGTAAGGGTACTACGGGTGATGAATTCGACTATGAAACGGGGTTTGGTTTCTCGAGTGCACTTTATGGAGGAGCTTCATGGTCTTCCTCTGATCCTACGACAACAACATTTATTACAGGGCTTGGTGGAGCATTTCATTTTTGGTCACAATGCAAAGTTCTTATTAAGCAAGATGTAATTACAGGTGATTGCTGTGATGAATAGCGACTTTTATTTTACGGTAATTATTTTTGCCCTTTTTTTATTTTATGGATTCTCAAATTTATACATAATAGTTTTTCTAAGAAAAAAAGAAAATTATGTTGTCGGATTAACTGAATTTATAACAATTTTTATGGGTAATATTAATAATTACATAAATATGAATAAAAGGTTTATAAAGAGGTTTGTATCAGACGGCAATAATCTTTTTTTTAATAGTATTATTTCCATCATGCATCTTCTCTCTCCCATTCTTATTCCAATATCTATTTTCTCTTGGATTGTAAGTATTGGTTTTTACTGATCGAAGAGAAAGTACCGGGAGGGGGAACGGGGACGTTGGTGACTAATAGGACAAATAATTATGATATCGTCCAACCTAATGACTCGCAGAAATTGGCGATCGGATTAACGATCAGATCTACGAGTGACCTTTATTATCAGTAGAGTAGGAAAGGTTGAGGAACGTGGGTATGCTGGACGGTGTTGCAATTGAGTGTTATCTTTTTTCATCGTTTTTGCTATAGACAGCCGGGAGACCACCACCTACGACCTGCACAAACGCCGGGACAAACGCCGGGGACGGACCAAGTTAACTATCAGGAATTAAATACAAAAGATTGGAAAAGTATACCTATTTGGGGTCTATATCGCGATTTTTGGCGTCAAAAATCGCATTATAGGCTGATTGCGCTTCCCGCAGGGCAACGGGGTCATATTTGACAAAACATACGGCGGTTGAGGAAACTTTTTTTCTTTAACCGCCGTTTTCCTTTCCGGGGCAGTGGGCGGGAATAGATCATCCAATCACCGGGGACGCCCATTAAAGGGCGGGTCAAGAAAAAAAACACCTCTCCGTGCGAAACGCATGACTGATTTTCGCTTGACCACATTTTTGTATGAACGACAGATTCGCTGTTTTCCCTTCTTCCGCACCCGTTGCTTCAATGATGTGGGCTGGATCGATGATGGTCGATCCGCACCAGTCACCCATCGGGATCAAGGTGGTCCGTGCCACCCCTGGCTCAAAGAGCCCCAGAAAATCTTCGGTGCCATGCCGATACCAAATGATGTTTCACAGACCGGTGGCTGGAAGCCAACCCTATCGTGGTTCACGGCATGGGCGGATGAAACGATAAGCAGACGGGATGCGGCAGTCCCAATCAAAGGGACAACGGGGTCAGGTCCCCACATTTGACAAAATTGGCGGCGGTTGAAGGAGCTTTCTTCTTTAACCGCCGTTTTCCTTTCCGGGGCGGTGGGCGGGAATAGATCATCCAATCAGACGCCGCTACCTTGCACAATGCGTCGCAAGGCACCCGCTGAGAAGAGCGGGATCTCGCATCCGATCCTTTACACTGAGGTGCTCGACTGGCGTTGGCCCAGCTTCTGATAACATAATCCGGCTTATCGGATGATGATGATGCCGCCGATAAAGATAAAAACGGAAGCACTGTCCGATAAGTTAGTTTGGATTATGTAGTAATGGGGTCGGACCAAGCTGGATGCGTAATTGGTGCGGGTTTAAGTCAAAAACAGGGCCGTTTTTCGGTCTTAAATCGATGTTTTTGGGGCCAAAAAGAGCGGTTTAAGGGATTATCCGGTTAAAGTCCGGAAATTGGAAATATGGACGGTAATTGAAGGATTTTTTTCTTTAACCGCTGTTTCCTTTTCCAAGGGAGCTGGGCGGAAAGAGATATCCAATCAGATGCCGTCGCCTTGCACAATAGGACAATGGGGTCTCCACATTTGACAAAATAGACGGCGGTTAAGGAAAATTTCTCCTTTAACCGCCGTTTCCTTTTTAAGGGTCCGCAGGGAGCCCCGCTGAAAGCAGGATAAACTCCCTTCAGCGGCAAGGAGACATAATGTTGGTTAGTGTCCATCCGGCATTCTAACAGTTTGATATAAATAAAGAAAGCGCATTTTATGATGGAATTTTCTCACTGTTTGTAGTATAAGGTATTTGCCCAAACACCTAAAATAACTACAAGAACAAGAAAAGGACCAAACACAAAATGCGCAAGAAACAGCAAAAACAAATGCCCTTGATTGAACCTTCTTCCGGTCACCCTCAGGAAATGGAGTTGGAAATTATCAGCCTGCTCATTGATAATGGGTAAAACTAAACATAGAGGGAAATTCCGCCACAAGAGCCATCGTACAGCCGTCAAGGCTTGATGTTAGACGATTTGCAGAGCAAGCAGGTTGCCAATGCCTAATTTAAAAGCTCTTACATACTCCAGAGCCCAAAACACATCATTTGGGGTATGGTGTACCAGCTAAATGATGTGTCAAAATACGTTAAGGCGATTTTCCCTTTTCAGGGTCATTTTTAATATTCTCTGTGTTGGGTATTTTCTCGTCAGACTTTTTCCTTTCGTGATTTGACAATCTTTCGAAGATTCCTAGACTGCTAATCTGTATTGCGGCAAAGCCAACAAGGTCTTTTCGTGTTTTGAAACGAGCCTTTAAGTCAATATTATTTAATATTTCGATAAGTTCATCCTGGTGACAACCTGAATTATCAAAATACTCTATCAAATCCTCTTTGGACATTGCTTTAAGTTCATCTAGTGATTTTTCAATTCGCTTATCAACCTTTTGCACTATCTGGGCAGATATTTTCCTTTTGCTGTCTTTTTTTTTCGGATTTAAACCAAAAGCGTGCGCCAAATTGAATATATCTTTACTATTAATCTTTCTGCTTTTTTCTAGTGCAGATACAGCACCTTCTCTACCTACTAAAGTAACAATGCTTTTTATATCGTCCTCTGTTAATGACATTATTTCCCCCACAATTATAATTTCCCCAATAATTCATCAACGATACCACGAAACTGGTCTGATTGTTTTATTGCGTTTTCAAAGGTTAAATCATAGACTGGACAGCCATCTGCTGCAGCGGCTCTAATACGAGGTGCGGAACCGATTCCTGCTAAATCACGCAGTATAGAAAATTAAATCCCACTTATTATCTGTGTATTCAATTAGATAAAGACACTACCGTAAACGATAATCAATGTTTATTGCATCCCTGAACTCATCAAGGAAATAGGCTCCGAATCGATTGATGTTGGCCTTGCGGTATGGCGCTGGCAGGCGGCCTGTTCCTTCGTAATCACATGCCCCTCTTGGATGAGTTCGCTCATTATTTTACTCTGGTCATGGTAAGTTCCGGGGGTTCCGGGGACGGGCCACGCCAATCCGGGGGTTCCGGGGACGGGCCACGCCAAT